>DASXJO010000979.1:0-1657 GCA_036497385.1 Candidatus Angelobacter sp.
GAAGCTGCTCTCCACGAAGCGCATAAAGTTCCGCAATCGTTGCTGAACCAGGAACTGGCCACCGTGTTGCGCACCCGCGTGGAGCGCGCATTAGCCGATAACAATGCCGAACTCGCTGCCGCCGCGCTCAAGCAATTGCAAACCCTGGCTGACGCCAATGACGCTGACGGCATTATTGCCGGCGCATTTCATGGCGCATCCGGAACCATGGCGCTGACTCAAGGCAAGTTCGCCGAGGCCGTGAATCATCTGGAGGAAGACGATTCCAACGCGATCTCAATGCGCGCCCTGGTTGCCGCATACAACAAGAACGGACAGCAAGGTAATGCCACTCGACTGGCCGCCAAGCTGGCCGCGCTGAACGTTCCGTTGATCGAGCAGGCGGTAGTGGTGCCAGAATTCCGCAAACAGCGCGCCGCCATGGCGTCAAGGTCCAATCCGGCGCTGGATCCGAGGGCGAAGTATAGATAGGGAACAGTTAGCACTTGGCGATTAGCAATTGGCCATTAGCAATTGGGCATTAGCCATTAGCCATTAGCCATTAGCAAAACATCTTCCGTGACGTTAAGCAGACTTCCCGCCGCAAGGCGGGATTTTTGCATGTGTGAGCGATGGGTTTCGACGGTGCGGCGCGGTGTGGCACGGCATGAGCTTTATTATCGAAAGGCGTAGGTCTTATGCAGTTCTCTGGTCCGAAGCTGAGTTAAATGGACGAGGCATGCGAGGTGAGCCCCGGGGCCTCCGCTGCCTCCGCCCCATTTGGCATATTCGGCATCACATTGCGCGTCGCGATAAATAATCCACGCTCTTTGCGCCTTTTTCAGATTCTCGGCCTCTTTTTCGTCAAGGCCCTTAAACGCAAGTTTGTAGATGCGATTTAACTCAGCATCTGCCTTTTCATATTCGTTCGATATGCAACGAGTGGTATCGGCAGTTGTACCTGCTTTTTCGCATTGTGCCAGAACGGTCCTTGAGAATGCGGTGACTGAAAAGATAAGGAGTAGAACAATTGCTCGATTTTGTTTCATCGTCTCGATTAGCTGTTTGCTGAAACCTCTTTCGGCATCAGCATCCGGTCATAAATCCACAGCAGCAATGCGGTCAGTACGCCGACACCGATCACCGCCCACCACATCTTTTCCGGCTGGTGCGTGACTTCGCCAAAGTGGTGGATCAGCTTTCCTCCAAACCATCCGGCAATCAGTGAGCCGATGCCGATCGGCAAAAACGCAAAGCCCATGTAGGTGCCTTGCTGTCCTGAGGGAGCCAAACGGGAGATGTATTCGTAATAGCGGGGAGACTGGATGATCTCGCCCAGAGCGACAATCCCAAGGGTGACATACGCCATCACAACACTTGGGTGAATGATCAGGCAAATCCACGCTACTGCGGAGATTAGCGTACCCAGAGTAATCGCGCGAAACGGAGCGACCTTTTGTGTGGCCACATTGATCAGCACCGTCAATGCGATTACGAGCAAGGGGCCGGTGATCAGCATGATTTCAGTGTCGGCTTTGGGATCGATATAGTCATGCACGAAAAGCGGCAGAATAATAAATTCCTGCCAGTAGACGATCCAGTAACCGGAAAAGATCAACAGAAACAGCATGAATCGTGGGTTCCCCAAGACCATGCCAAAATTCTTGAGCGACTCTCT
>DASXJO010000980.1:0-2832 GCA_036497385.1 Candidatus Angelobacter sp.
TTTGAGACGTTTATCCTTTCCAACCATCTGCCGGGATACAGGCCTTTCCATCCTCAGTTTCGCGACCTCTTTAATTCTTATTACAACGCAGTTGGCCAGCAGCCGGAAAAGGCGCTGCGCAATACGTTTTCGCGTCCGGCGCTGGAAGAAATTCGCAAGTATCGCGCGCACGTGGATGAGCACATGCTGGGGCTGTTGCAATCAGGTTCCATGGCCGCTGAAGCGCAGAAGCTTGTTACGCTCGGCCTGAACCATGAGCAACAGCACCAGGAACTGATCGTTACCGATGTCAAGCATGGATTCTGGAGCAATCCACTGCATCCGGCCTATCAGACCGCCGTCGCGGCGACTTCTACAGACAGCGCGCCGCAACAGAAGCCGCAGCTTTATCCTGAAGGACTGTATGAGATAGGCGCGGAAGGCGACTCCTTTTATTTCGACAATGAAGGCTCGCGGCACAAAGTTTTTCTGCGGCCGTTCCGTTTTGGCAAGCGCCTGGCCACGTGCGGCGAGTATCTTTCTTTTATGGAGGACGCCGGCTATTCGCGTCCTGAGCTTTGGCTTTCTGACGGCTGGAAGGCCGTTCAGACCCACCGCTGGAAAGCGCCGCTCTACTGGGAAAAATCCGGGGGGCAATGGATACAGTTCACCTGCTCCGGCATGCGCAACGTGGACGAGGCCGAGCCGGTCTGCCATGTGAGTTATTACGAAGCTGACGCGTTTGCCCGCTGGGCCGGCGCACGCCTGCCCACCGAGTTCGAGTGGGAAGTGGCCGCAAGCCGCGTACCGAAGGTTGAAGGCAATCTTCTGGAAAACGGCAGGTTCCATCCCCAAGCCGCTCCGCCCGCGCGTGAAGACGGCCAGCCGCTTCAGCTGTTCGGTGACGTCTGGGAGTGTACCGCGAGCGCCTATCTCGGATATCCCGGCTATAAGCCCGCCGCTGGCGCGCTGGGTGAATACAACGGCAAATTCATGAGCGGACAGATGGTCCTGCGGGGTGGATCGTGCGCAACGCCGCGCTCGCACATTCGCGCTACCTACCGCAATTTTTTTCCTCCGGAAACTCGCTGGCAATTTTCCGGGATAAGGCTGGCTGACGATGGCGGTTAAGAGCGCTGCGGTACTTGTAAGTCCCATTGCCGAAGAAGTGCTGCGCGGGTTGAGTGCCCGTCCACGGCGGCTGCCGCCCAAACTTTTTTATGATGCAGCCGGTTCGCAGCTCTTCGAGCAAATCACTGAAACGCCGGAGTATTACCCAACGCGCACGGAGCGTGCCATCCTGAAGAAGTATTCGGGCGAGATCGTCCGCCAAGCCGGAACCAATGTGACGTTAGTTGAACTTGGGGCGGGCAGCGCGAGCAAAACTCAAGTGCTGATAGAAGCGTTGCTGCGGCGCCAGCTGCGCGCGGAATTTTATCCCGTAGACGTTTCGTCGTCGGCCTTGCAGGGCGCGCTTACAACTTTGAACGGCCATTTTCCCCGGCTGCGCGTGAGCCCAATCGTCGCCGACTACACGCACCGCATCCCTGATCTGAATTCCCTGCCCGGCCGCAAGCTCGTGCTGTTTATCGGCTCCACCATCGGCAATTTTGAGCCGGAGGAAGCCATGGCGTTCCTGAAGAGCGTGCATAGTTCCCTTCAGCCCGGCGATGCGCTGCTGATCGGCTTTGATCTGATCAAAGACGCCGATGTTCTACACGCTGCTTATAACGACGCGCAAGGCGTGACCTCTGCTTTCAACAAGAACATGCTGGTGCGCATTAATCGCGAACTGGGCGGCAGCTTTGACGTTGACGCTTTTGAGCACGTCGCACTGTGGAACCGGCGCAAGTCACGCATTGAAATGCATCTGGAAAGCGTGTACGAGCAAACCGTGTGGGTGCAGGACCTGGGTCGCGGTTTCCACTTCGAAAAAGGCGAACGCATCCATACCGAGAATAGTTACAAGTTCAACGCCGCCTCCATTGCGCGCCTGCTGCGCCGCAGTGGCTTCAAACTGGAAAAGCGCTGGACCGACGCACAAGGCTGCTTCTGCGAGGCGCTGGCCCGGGTTTAGCTGCGAGCGTTGGCGAGAGAGCCTGGACAAGACACATACACGTCTCTAGCAGCGATAGATCCTGAAAATGATGCGCCGCGTCAACGCGGGCCAAGACAAGATGTATCCCCAACCACATGCCATCCCGAACCAAGCAGCGATAACGTCGCGATAATCCGGATCTTGATGCGAAGGTGAGGGATCGGCTCCGCTGCAGTTCCGGGACAATATCACCGTAATAGATTGCGTTTACGTTCATTTCGAAATCGAGACTCTTTGTTTTTTTGCTAACTCAAAAGTACAACCCTTAAGAGCAGCGGAGCCGATCCTTCGCCTTCGCGGGTTGAGTATGGATCATTTCAGACGGCACTGTGCTCGGCTCAGGATGGCACGTCGTGAGGGTAGGCGCAGTCGATTCACGGGTGATCGTTTAGTCCGAAGAGATCTAAGTCCCGGTTCTACCAGAGTTGTACTCAGGCAATCAAAGCCACTTAACACTTCTTTACTGCCTTGTCCTCATACCATCTTGAGAGCTGCCCGTCTAAACTGATAAAGTAAGTATTCACTTACTTCATAAAATCTCCCTCATGCCTGTACGTCTTTCATCTCTCGACCGGCGACGCCAGATTCTGCGCACTGCGTCCGGTATTTTTGCGCGCAGGGGATATCGCGGCGCCACCACGCGGGAAATCGCCGAGCGCGCCGGCATCAATGAAGCGCTGTTGTTCCGCCATTTTCCCAGCAAGGAAAAGCTTTACTGGACGCTGATTGAAGAGTTGTGCAGCGCCAGGGGACGC
>DASXJO010000981.1:0-1673 GCA_036497385.1 Candidatus Angelobacter sp.
CGCCGCCGGGCACCAGTAATGCGGGCGCATAGAAGCTACCAGGCGAGCCTGGCGCTGTGCCGGGATCATGCGCGGCGCGAGCCGCAACCATGATTGCATATCCCGTGCTCAGCGTGGGCGGCGGCAATGCAGGAACATTATTAAAGCGGAATCTGCCCTGGGCATCCGCGGTGGTTTCCATAAGAGTAAAGAAGTCACCTCCGCCGCGCTCCAGATCAACCACCACGGTCCCCACAACCGGTACACCGCTAGGATCAAGTACACGCCCAGTGATCGCCGCATTCGATGGGCCTGGCGTCGGAGTAGGAGTTGGTGACGGGCTGGGAGTTGGAACTGGCGTTGGCGAGGGTGTAATTCCCGGAGTTGGCGTTGCCGTTGGGGTCGGCGTCGGGGTTGGGTTGGAGTTGGAACTAACCGAGCCACATCCAGTGGCAAGGGTAAAGCATGAAGCTAGCAATAGAGCGCTAACACAAGGAAATAGCCTGCGATACAGAGACATGAAAGACCTCATTTGGGGAACAGGCTTGTTGGTTGGAAAGATGTGCAGCAGCTGCACTGGAGTTGTCAAAGAATTGCGAGTAGGCGGCGTGTTTTTTTGCTTAACACTAAGTATCTTGGGACGAGATGCACACTTCTCTCAGGGCGTCTTTTGTTTTGAGAGAGGCTTTTCTGAGAACAAGCGCTCTTCAACAATGCCAACAATTTTTGTATGCACCTTGGCTATGGCATCGCCAGCGTCCACTGGTACCACGCGTTCCGGGGCGCGCTCGGCAATGGCCATGTATGCCGCCAGCACGCGATCATAGAACGCGCGACTTTCTTTCTCGAAGCGGTTCTCGTCATCCGCCATTGTTTTGGATTGTTTTACATTTCTGCGGCGCGCGCGGGCGACAGTTCGCGCTACATCAGAGACCATCAGGATGGTCAGATCGGGCTGAAGATCGCGACACAACGTTTTATGCAGTTGCAGGACGATCTCACTGCCAAGTTCGCGGCCACCACCCTGGTAAGCTTCACTGGAGTCGGTAAAGCGGTCGCACAACACCCACTGGCCGCGTTCCAGCGCGGGCATAATCTGTTCGTCAATGTGCTGTGCCCGGTCGGAAAACATCAGGCCCAGTTCCGCCAGCGGTGATAAACCTTCAGTGCGCGAACTGAGCAGGACAGTCCGCAGTTTTTCTCCCAACGCGGTCCCCCCCGGCTCGCGCGTAGTGATCAGGTCAATCCCGCGCCCGCGCAGGTGCGCAGCCAGGTTTTCCATCTGCGTGGATTTGCCTACGCCGTCAAGACCTTCAAAAGTGATAAATTTGCCGCGCTGTGGAAGAGGCACGATAGAGATTTAATCATAAACCAGCGAGACAGCGAGGCCGCTTTGCGGCAAAATAAAGTTACGACTTCCGCGGAGGGACCGATGCGACTTGGCGACGACATTGACGATCATTGCTCACGCTGCAAACGCACCACCGACCATTCTATTGTTTCGATGATGGGAGAAGAAGTGCTGCAAACGCGCTGCCGTACCTGCAATAGCGAACACAAATATCGCGGCAACAAGAGCCGCAGCAAAGAGATGACGGCCAAAGAAGCGTTTGATCACGTGCTGGCCAGCGTCACCGGCGCGCAGCCGGAAGCCTCATCGAACGCCAAAAAGAAAAAGAAATAAACCAAAAACA
>DASXJO010000982.1:0-1867 GCA_036497385.1 Candidatus Angelobacter sp.
TGCCGTCTATCAAGCGCTCCGTCCCCGTTAGTTAGTTGAGGAAGCGGAAAAATCAGTGATGTCCCCTTTCGACCTTCCTAGGTGATCAGGCAACAGATATGGCGAAGTATGGAGTTACGAATCCAGCGGTGCAGTAGTTAGCTTCTCGAGGATGAATAATGGCACTCACCTGTGCAAATATTTCCAAGGAAAAGAAGTGGGGACGGTCAATCTTGGGGGTTGCGATATGGACTTGCCCACGTTTCGCGGGCGCTCTGAGAGAGAGCATAATAGCTCTCCAAAGGAGCAACCAATGGGCAGACGACGATTTACCCGGGAATTCAAAATTTCAGCCGTCAAGCTGGTGAATGAACAAGGTTATAGCCCCTCTGAAGCGGGCAAAAGTCTGGGAGTCGATCCGAACAGCGTGCGGAGCTGGCTGGAGAAGTTTGCCGTGGAAGAAGGAGCGGCGCCCAGCGGTGAAGGAGCGCTTCAGGCGGAGCTGCGGCGGCTGCGCAGGGAGAACGCCAAGCTGCTGATGGAGCGGGAGATTTTAAAAAAAGCGGCGGCATTCTTTGCAAAGGAGCAGCTGTGAAGTACGCCTTTGTAAAGGAGAATGATCGGCGCTGGCCGGTGGGGGTGATGTGCCGGGTGCTCCTGGTCAGCCGCAGCGGATATTACGGCTGGAGGAATCGTCCTGCCTCGCGAAGGCAGCAGCGACACGAGGAACTTCTGGCCAAAATCCGCATCGCGCATCAGGAGAACCGCGAGCTGTATGGCAGCCCGCGTGTTCACCGCGCTTTGCGGATTGATGGTGAGACCGTGAGTCGCAACACCGTGGCCAAGCTGATGCGGCAGGCAAAAATCCGGGCAAAACAGCGGCGGCGGTTCGTTCCGCGCACCACCGACTCAGCGCATCAAAAGCCGGTGGCCAGGAATATCCTGGATCGAGACTTCACCGCTTCAGAGCCCGATCGCAAATGGGCGGCGGACATCACTTATGTTCCCACGAAGCAGGGCTGGCTCTACGTGGCGGCGGTGCTGGATGTGTACAGCCGAAAGATCGTCGGCTGGTCGATGGCCGATCATATGGAAAGCGCGTTGGTGATCGACGCCCTGCGAATGGCTCTTCATCATCGCCGGCCAGATGAAGGACTGCTGCACCACAGCGACCGTGGCGTGCAGTACGCCAGCGATGATTATCAGCATCTCCTGGCGAATCATGAGATCACGGTAAGCATGAGCGGCCGCGGCGACTGCTGGGACAACGCGATGATGGAGAGCTTCTGGGCCACGCTCAAGACGGAGCTGATCCATCTTCAAAGCTACGCAACGCGTTCCGAGGCACAACAATCAATCTTTGAATACATCGAGGTGTTTTACAATCGCAAACGGCTTCACAGTTCATTAGGCTATGTCAGCCCCGAATCGTTCGAGGCAGCCGCGTGAATGATATCAACAAGCGCCCGCGGAACGTGGGCAAGTCCAAAGGCACAATTTGGCCAAGTCCCTGCTCTCCGGGCGTGGATCCTCTTTCAGGTTCATAACAACTATTCAGCGAAGAAACGTTGGGTCCATTCCATTGAGGAATGGCGATCGGCGTTCAGTAAATGCAACGAGTTACAGGGAGCTAGAGTGATTCGAGACACTGAGCTATTCAGCGAGACCTTCTTAGAATACGTCCGCGACGGAATCCAAAGCGGACATTAGTTTCATCGGGGGACGCGGTGAAATCTAAGGAGTAAGAAGTCGAAGGCGGCCGCCAGCGCGCTTTCTTCGTCAGCTCAGCTATGCGAAAGACACCGAACCGAATGCGCCGCCTTCCACGACTCGACTCAGCTCGTCGAAGTCAAGCGAACGGGTAGAATTATCAAGCTGTTAACCGTTC
>DASXJO010000983.1:0-3572 GCA_036497385.1 Candidatus Angelobacter sp.
TGTCCGCTGCAGACAACGCCCTCGAAGGCTGGACCGCCATTGCGCGCTACCTCGGCATCCCCGTCGCCACTGCGCATCGCTGGGCGAGTGAAGGAATGCCGATACGGCGCGAAGGGCGCTTCACCGTGGCTGATCGCGACGCGGTAAGCGCATGGCTGGGACGCGAGTCGCACATGCCGAAGCCCGCGCACGTGATGACCGAAGACGCGGACATGGCCGCGGCTCTCAAGGAGTCGATTGCGGCAGTGCGGAAGCCGGCGCGCAAGCAGAAGAATCGAAAAAAACAGAGATCGTAAAAAACCAGGACTGAAAAGCTTGGAAAAACTTTAAGACCGTTTAACCTGGCCTATTGCGGTCTCCGGACCCAATCCGCGCACGACGGCTTCGGCGGTCGTGCCCAGGATCCGGCAGATGCGCAGCAACGTCCGCAGCGTGATGGGCTTGCCGGCCTCGATCCGCTGCCAGTAGCGTACGGTATAGCCAAAGGAAATCATGTCTTCCTGGCTGTAGCCGCGGCGCTTGCGCAGGGCCTGTATACGCTGGCCCAGCCCAGCAAAGAATCTGTGCTCGATTTCGGTGTCTTTGGCCAACAGTATTTTGTACGCGGAGATGCCCTGATTTAGCCACGGCATATTTAGACCGTGGTACAATCGCGGCTAACTTCATATGAAAGACCCGCAAGAACACGTCAGCCCTTATCCTCCATTTCAACCGGCGCCAATGCCAGAAAATGCTAAAGACGCTCATTTCATTCTCGTAAATTGTGATGATCACGTGGATGGTGGGATTTGTACTGCTCTTACGGAGGGGCAGGAGAAGCAAGTAACCGCCAGCGTGTGCCGAATTAGGCTTGAGCCGCCCGATGAACTTACCATGCTGACTGACAATTGGATTACCAGCTACGATATAAAGGCGATACTAGCGGTAGTTCAGGTAATTCCATAGTGGAACATACTATATTTGAATATTCTAACTTTCCCAGAATAGGAATGATTCCTGAAACAAAATTGGCTTTCCGTCTCTTACACGCTGCATCTACTAATAAAATGTTGGCGCGGTAAATTTTCCGAAATTGGAGGATACCATGAAGAACTGGAGCTTGCGAGGCGCAATGCTTGCGGTAATTCTTGTTGGCATGATCGCTTTGGGATGGCCTGCCAAGGCTAGAGCGACCTATTGCTGCTATGGAGCCTACTGTGAAACAAAAACAAGTCCCGGCAGTTGTGGCGGGGCCGATGCCTGCTGGTGCTACGGAGATGATGGATCAGAAAAATATGATTCGATCGATTGCGCTTTCCTATAATCCAGGTTGGCGCGAAATGTTCCGGAACCATCTAGTCTGGAACTACACCAAACTCGCTGCCATGCAACATCATGGGCGAGTTTGGTTTTTACTTCAATAGTATATTTGGGTGAATATCATGCGCTCTTTTGATTGGTTGCTTTGCCTGGGTCTGATACTGCTCGCCGCATTTATCGCGCGCAAAGACGTTCAGGATATCGGCGAGTTACACCATCAGGATAGTCGGTTGATCACGGCCTATAACTTCCCAGTCTCGCCCCGGTCCATTGTTGGATATGACCGGGAAGGCCACCACATAGCCATGCTACCTCTGGGGTTCAAGCGACTGGCGCTTTTCGTTATTCACGGGAGGAAACTCCAGGCAGATATCGACTTCTGGAACCAGGCAGCGCAGCAGAATGGCTCCACTGAGGTGGAATTTGTTGGTATCTGCGACGGCCTTGCATGCGTTCAGGGCCTGACGAAAGATCCGGGTAAGGCCCACTTCGCCTCGGTTCTCTTCGGCGACTACTACGCAATGCGCACAATTCTAAAAGCCGATGTCCGCGGGCAAATTATCATCCTTGATCGAAAAACTGACAGGATGAGCAATGTTGAGTTTCCAGCTTCAAGTGCTGCGCTTTCCAGGATGATGTCCATCTTGACGGAGAATCTATGATCGACGGTCGGCTATGGTTGCGATACGCTTCTTTTCTTGCGGTAATGCTCAATGTGTCAGCCATCGGTGTGCATTATTATATAGCGCATGAAAAAGAGACTCTCGGGGTTTTGCCTCGGGGCACTGTGATCGAGCCGGTCACCGGAATCGATTCCCTTGGAAATTATGTGACCGAGAGCACCGTGAGCGCCTACTCATGTCATATTGTGCGATATACCAGCATTCGTTGTCCGTCATGCCGGCGCGATGAACCTGCATGGGAGCACTTCGACACGATTTTGCGGAGCCACGGCTGCGATTCAACCATTCTTTTCCCTGCGGCCACTGACGCGCTCAAAGACATAACTCCTCTTCCCAGCCGTCGGCTTCTTCCGGTTGTGCCCGCTTCCGTGGCGCAGCAAACTAACTTGTTGGCTACGCCGAGCACAATCGTTCTCGACCATGACTGGAAGGTAGTCTGGTCAACCCTGGGCATGCTCCAGCCGGGCGACACGGAAAGAGCAGTATCGGCCCTGGAGTAGGCTCCGACTTAAAAACGCGCAGTAGCTTCGCATCGGGATTGTAAAGCTGCCTCAGCGATGCGCCGTCCAACCGCTTCACGCGGTGGCTATTGATCCACCGACGCCATCGATCGCTCCGGATACCGCGCTCCGGCGGCAACGCCCTTGGGAGCCACTTCATCGATGCGCGCCAGATCTTGCGGCGTGAGCTTGATGTTGACGGCTTCAAGGTTCTGCTCCAGATATTTGCGGCGCTTGGTTCCGGGAATGGGCGCAATGTCGCCACCCTGAGCCAGCACCCAGGCGAGGGCAAGCTGCGCGGCGGTGCACTTTTTCTCGCGCGCCAGCTCTTCTATCTTCGCCACCAGGTCAAGGTTTTTCTGGAAGTTTTCTCCCTGGAAGCGCGGAGACATGCGGCGGAAATCGTCTGGCGCAAGGTCTTCAAAGCGCTTGAACTGTCCGGTAAGAAAGCCGCGTCCCAGTGGGCTGTACGGTACAAAGCCGATGCCGAGTTCGCGCACGGTGGGCAGGATTTCATCTTCTGGATCGCGCTCCCATAGCGAATATTCGGTCTGCAGCGCGGAAATAGGATGCACTTTGTGCGCGCGACGAATGGTCTTGGGCGACGCCTCAGAGAGTCCGAGATAGCGCACTTTGCCGGCCTTGACCAGCTCGGCCATGGCGCCAACAGTGTCCTCAATGGGAACGGTTTTATCAACTCGATGCTGATAGTAAAGATCAATCACATCGGTGCCCAGGCGCTTCAAGCTGGCGTCGCACGCCTGCTTCACGTATTCCGGCGTGCCTTTTACGCCCAGAAATTCGCCGTTTGGTCCGCGGACGTTGCCGAACTTCGTGGCCAGTTGGACTTTGCTGCGGCGGTCTTTGATCGCGCGCCCGACCAGCTCTTCATTTTTGCCGGAGCCATACATGTCAGCCGTATCAAGAAACGTGCAGCCGAGTTCAATGCCGCGATGGATGGTTGCGATGGATTCCTGCTCGTCGCCCGCGCCATAAAACTCTGACATGCCCATGCAGCCGAGCCCGAGCGCCGAAACCGTTAAGCCTTGTTTGCCAAGTTTTCTTTGAGGAAGCATGAAGATGTGATGTT
>DASXJO010000984.1:0-2298 GCA_036497385.1 Candidatus Angelobacter sp.
TCACATCTGCCAAAGTGGCAATGATCGCATTGGCGGCTTGCAGTTGATCTGCCGGATAAGTGGTTTGCAGTGCGATAGCTTTCATCCCCGCTGACCGCGCTGAAGCAATGCCAGCGGGTGAATCCTCAAAGACCAGGCAGTCTTCTGGACTAAAGCCGAGCACCGCCGCACCTTTCAGGAATGGTTCAGGCGAGGGCTTGCCATGGATGACGTCATTGGCAGTGATCATGTGGCGGGGAACTGGAAGGTCGGCATATCCCAGCCGCGCAACCGCCAACGGGCGGGTTGCCGATGTGACGATGGCAAAGCGGTCAGGCGGGAGATGGGCGAGCAGCTCTGCCGCCCCAGCCAGGGCAGTTACACCCTCTTTGTCATCGATTTCCATTTGTTCAACCAAAACATTTTCTTTTTCGGCATCTAGTTTCGGCGCCAACGCGCGGATGGTTTCAATGCTGCGCCGGCCATGCGCCAGAGATGCGACGCGTTCTGGATCGAGCCCATGTTGAGCCGCCCAGGCCCGCCACACGCGTTCCACGGATGGTGTGGAATCCATCAATACGCCATCCATATCAAAGAGAATCGCTTTGGCGAAGAAGATCATTTTCAAGAATAACAGTTAGAGAGGTCAGGCCGGCCACGGCTCTTAACAAAACAAAATGGCTGGATCGGGCAAAAGCATGAAACCAGCTTGATACCATCGGATTCTGGACAATCGTTTGCTGCTGGTAGGATAATCGCCCATAGTTGCTGATAGATTGAAGGAGGATTTGTTTAGCTTTGAAACGCATCCAACCTTCAGTATTGGAGAGAGACAACTTGAAAAAACTATCGTTTCTTGTGATGACATTCGCACTGATTTTTCTGCTGGGGAGCCCGGCGCTGGCGCAGCAATTTGATCTTTCGGCCGGCGTTTCCGGGCTGACCGCCCCATCCAGCACTGCCGACTTGCAAACGATCGGCGGCGGCGCATATCCAACTTTTGGCCTGGATTTTCTTTTCTTTCACAATCTGGGAGTCGGATTTAACGCGGCCTTTCGCGCCAAGGAGAACCTTTACCAGGGGCAATTACCGTTCCGGCCGTTTTTCTATGACGTGGACGCGGTATATGCGCCACCCCTGGGTAAACGCGCGCAATTGGAGTTTTCCGCCGGAATCGGAGCTGAAAGCGTGCGTTTTTATACGCCACAATTTCAATGCTCCTTTACCGGATGCACCAATTTCGTGAGCAGCAATCACTTTCTCGGGCAGTTTGGCGCGGCAATCCGGCTGTATGTAACACCAAGAATTTTCATCCGGCCTGAAGCGCATTTCTATGAAGTGCACAATAATGTGGAGTTCAGCGGATCAAGCGCTTCCCGGTTTGGTGTATCAATCGGCTATTCGTTCAGGAATCAGGAATAGGCCTGAAGGACATCTACTCAGAAAAGGCTCATCTGCCGAGGATGGGCCTTTCGTACACTAGGCAGCTTTTCCAAATGGACATAAGACCTGCTGCTGTTCATCTCTCTTATCTTTTGCACATGTCCAACGCTTAGGGATGCAAAAAACATCCAAGTTGCTGGAGCAAAAAAAAATGGCGACCCGGATTTTGTTCGTCGATGACGAGGCGGGCATACGAAACACGCTAAAACCAATCCTTGAACAACACGGGTTTGAAGTGACTGCGGCAGCAACTGTTCCTGAAGCGCTGGAACACATGAACCACGCAACGTTTGATGTGCTGCTTTCTGATTTGAACATCGGGCAGCCCGGAGACGGTTTTACCGTGGTGAGCGCCATGCGCCGTGTCCAGCCGAAGGCCGCAACCTTTATCCTCACGGGCTATCCGGATTTTGATACCGCATTGCAAGCCATTCGCAGCCAGGTGGACGATTACCTGCTCAAGCCAACCGATGTGCCGACATTGATTCATACGATACACAGCCGGCTGGAGAACCGCCGGCATGTTCCCCCAGACCGGCCGATCAAGCGGGTTTCAGATCTAATGGAGGAGAGCCTGGCGGAAATCAGCAGGGAGTGGCTGATGTTGGTAAGAGCGCATCATGAACTGGGCGCTATCCAGATCAGTGACGAAGAACGCATTGACCATTTGCCTTTTTTGATCAAGGAAATGGCAAACCGAGTTGATCAAGGCTCAGAGATTACAACCGAGCAGGCAAGATTGGTGGCCGTGGCGCACGGAAAAGAGCGGGCCCAGCAGGGATACACGATTCCACTGGTTGTGGTTGAAATGCGATTGCTGCAGCATGTGCTCTCGGCGGTGCTTCAGCATAATCTCATTCGCATGGACTTAAGCAC
>DASXJO010000985.1:0-1990 GCA_036497385.1 Candidatus Angelobacter sp.
AATAATTAGGCGGGCCATATTACATGGTTATTGTTTTTCTAGAAGCTCGTCAATGTTGACGACTTTACCCTTTTGCACCTTGATGTTTCTGTGCACCGGCTTGTATCCGCTCATTTGCAGCACGATGCTGTAAACGCCAGGGTCGGCGGGCCACCGCGCATTCGTCTTTTTGGGGGCCGCTTTGCCGTCGACAAGAATCGTTGCGCCTTCTGGATTCGTCCGGATATGCACCAGCCCTTTCCCTTCCGGGATGCTATCGGTGCCAAAGAACCGCCGTAGCGGATTTGAACTCTTCCCGTCCTCCGGCTGAACGTTTGTGCTCAGCAACACCGGCGAAAAGCTCATTGTCTGGCCTTCAGCCACCGTATCTTCCATCGACAGTTCTTTGAACCCGGCCTTCCGCACCGTGACTTTATGGAATCCTTTTTCCACCGTGAGCTGCGTCGGCGTGGTCAGGCCGCTGTCTTTGCCATCCACCCAAACGTTTGCGCCCTGCGGATTACTGGTGACCACAATCGTGGAAACCGCCGGTGCCAGTTGGGCCGATACGTCAATACTCTTGCCGGCCACCGACTCCACTGATTTTGTCTGTTGCAGGTAGCCCGACTTGCTGAACACGACGGTATGCATGCCCGCTGCCAAGTGCGACGCGGTAAACGGCGTCACCCAGTTCGGCTCGCTCCAGCCGTCGATTTCCACCTTGGCGCTGTCCGGCTGCGAAAGCAACTTCAGCTCGCTTTGCGCGACGAACACTTTATTCGGTGAACTGGTGGCCTTGAACGGCGCTGGCACTAATTTTGGGGCGGGCGCAGATTTTTTTGCCGGGAAAAATTTAACTGTCATGTCCGGCGCTATCTCTTCTTTCTTGTCCGGGGTGGGCGCGGGAATTGCGATGGCAATGGGCTCGCGTGCCGCCTGCTGCAATTCTTTGGCTTTGGCCTCTTCCGCAAGCTGATGCATCTTTACCCGCGTCCGATGGTACGCGTAACCTCCCATCGCGCTTCCCAGCACCACAATCGTGATAATGGTGGCCAGCAGAACGCTGTGCTTACTGGAAAGAATCGCCGTGGTGGAACGCTTTACCGGAATAGGCTTTTTAGCCAGTGCCGGTGCCGCCGCAGCGGCCCTGGCAGTATTTCCGGAAACTACCCTCAGCGGCAATACCAGTGTTTTTTCCGGAGCGGAAGGTGCAGGGCTGATTGCAGAAGTGGAGCCGGTGCGCACCGGCCCCGCTAGCTTGTAATTTTCAAGATCGCGGACAAGGTCCGCGCCGGTCTGATAACGATCGTCAGGCGCTTTGGCCAGTGCCTTGGTGACAATCGCACTCAGACCGGGATGGACAGTTACATCCAGATCGCGTGGCGTGATCGGGTTTTCGTTGACGATTTTGTAAATGATCGTCGTAACATTCTGGCCGACGAACGGTTTTTCGCCGGTCAGCATCTCGTAAAGAATTACGCCCAGGCTGAAGAGATCGGACCGTCCATCCAACTGCCGGCCTTTTACCTGCTCGGGGGCCATGTAATTTGGCGTGCCCAGCACCTGCCCGGTATTGGTGACCTGCCCGCCGGACTTCGCAATACCGAAGTCCATGATCTTTACCGTGCCGTTGCCGGTGATCATGATGTTGGCGGGCTTTATATCCCGATGAACAATGCTGTTCGAATGCGCGTAATCCAGGCCGCGGCAGATCTGCCGCGTAAGCTGCAAAACCTCATCCGTTGCCAGGACGCGTTTTTCCGCCAGCAGTTCATGCAGCGTGGTGCCTTCAATGAACTCCATGGCGATGTAGAAAATTCCGTCCTGCTCGCCTGCATCGTAAATAGTAACGATATTGGGATGGTTCAGAACGCCCGCCGCGCGCGCTTCATTCTGGAAACGGCGCACCATTTCCTGCGCGTCCAGACCGTGGACGTCGAGCCGCATCGTTTTTAGCGCTACGGTCCGCCCGATCGTAGGGTCCAGCGCCTTGTACACAACGCCCATGGCG
>DASXJO010000986.1:0-4386 GCA_036497385.1 Candidatus Angelobacter sp.
ATCGCGCAGATTGATCCGTCACTCTTTCAGGGAGCGCTGTTGCAGGCAAAGGCCGACCTGGCTGACGCGCAAGCGAACCTGATTGCGGCCAAGGCCAATCTGGATAAAGCGCAAGCAGCGGCGGCGCAGGCGAAGCTCGACTTCAATCGTTACACCACATTGGCGCAGGAAGGCGTGGTGCCGACGCAGCAACTGGATACGGCGCGCGCAACTTCACAGAGCGCGGATGCCGCAGTGGGAGCAGCCAAGGCGCAGGTAACACAGGCGGCTGCGCAAGCGCAGCAGAAATCTGCCGCAGTCACGGTGGCGCAGACCAATCTTGACCACTCCACCATTCGGTCTCCGATTGACGGAACGGTGATTGCCCGCAGCGTTGATGTGGGCCAGACGGTAGCTGCCAGCTTGCAGGCGCCCACGCTCTTCACCATTGCGCAGGACTTGACCAAGATGCAGGTTTACGTGAGCACCGATGAAAGCGACGTGGGCACGATCCACGCCGGGCAGGAAGTGAACTTTAAGGTGGACGCGTTTCCCAAAGACACGTTCAAGGGAAAAGTTTCCGCGGTGCGGCTGAATGCTACGACCGTGCAGAACGTGGTGACTTACACGACCATCGTGGATTTTGATAACCCGGATATGAAGTTGTTTCCCGGCATGACGGCGTACGTAACGGTCCCGGTGGCTACGGCGACGGATGTAGTGAAAGTTCCGAACGGAGCGCTGCGGTTTGCTCCGGATTTAACGGCGCAGCAGATCAGCGATCTATACCAGAAAGCGGGAATCGCGGCGACGGGCGGAGCACACAAAGGTGCAAAGGGCGCGCAGGCTGCGTCCGGGCAGCAGGCTACTGCCGCTGTCGTGTGGAAGCTGAATGCGGACAAGTCCGTTGAGCCGGTGCAGATCAACCTGGGCATCACGGACCACACCACGACGGAAGTAGCGCAGGTCATCAAGGGATCGCTGAATCCGCAGGACCAGGTGGTTACGGGATCAGCAGCGGCCAACAAGAGCGCCAGTGCCAGCGCGGCAGCACCGGGTATGGGCGCAACGCGTGGAGCTGCGGGCGGCAGGGTAGGAAGGTAAACCTGAATATCGCGCGTGATCGCCGTGATCGCGCGTGATCGGACAGGCAAGCTCACCGCGGGGACGCAGAGACGCGGAGAAGATCAGCAAGGAACTTCACCGCGGATAAACGCGGATGAGCGCGGATCAGGAATAGGTACAGCAACTGAGAGGACTTTATGGCAACGCTTGAACAAGTTGAAGTGAACGCAAATGTGGTGATGAAGCCGGAGCTTACGACCAATGGAATTCTGACGAATGCCAGTCCGGTAATTCAGGTGCAGGACGTGCACAAGTTTTACGATCTGGGCGAGACCAAGGTGCACGCGCTGCGAGGCGTGGACATGACGATCCAGCCGGGAGAGTTTGTGGCGATCATGGGGTCCAGCGGCAGCGGCAAATCGACGTTTATGAATATGTTGGGCTGCCTGGATAAGCCGACCAGCGGACAATACATCCTGGAAGGAACGAATGTTTCCAGCCTGGATAAGAAGCAGCTGGCGGCAATCCGCAACCGGAAGCTGGGATTTGTGTTCCAGGGATTCAACCTGCTTTCACGCACCACGGCGCTGGAAAATGTTGAGCTGCCCACTCTGTACGCGCAGATGGCGAAAGATCAACGCCAGGCCCGGGCGAAAGAAGTGCTGGAGCTGGTGGGATTAGGCGAGAGGATGGACCACTTTCCTTCGCAGCTTTCCGGCGGGCAGCAGCAACGCGTAGCGATTGCGCGCGCTCTGGTGAACAAGCCGGCAATCCTGCTGGCCGACGAGCCTACGGGAAACCTGGACAGCAGAACGTCGGTGGAGATCATGCAGATCTTCCAGGATCTGAATGACAGCGGGCTCACGATTGTGCTGGTAACGCACGAACCGGACATCGCGCAGTTTGCCAAGCGGAC
The DNA here is from genome assembly GCA_036497385.1 of Candidatus Angelobacter sp. Lineage (GTDB taxonomy): Bacteria > Acidobacteriota > Terriglobia > Terriglobales > Acidobacteriaceae > Angelobacter. The sequence goes on from DASXJO010000986.1 coordinate 1,961, forward strand.
AGTGGTATTCCGTGACGGCAAGATCAGGCACGACGATCCGGTGAAGAATAGGCCAAGGGCAGCAGAGGTGCTGAGGAGCTTGCCGACTGTGGATGAGGATTAGAGACCGGGTGATCGCACGTGATCGGGAAAACATTTACCACAGAGGACACAGAGGAACACAGAGAAGATTAATTTCGGCGATATTTTGGCAATAGTGGCAATTTTGGCAATTGGTTTTACAAACGGGGGTTATATGGATTTCATAGCGATTTTAAAAATAGCGGTACGAGCATTAACGAGGAACAAGATGCGTTCACTGCTGACCATGTTGGGAATTGTGATCGGCGTGGGAGCGGTGATCGCCACGGTGGGATTGGGGCAGGGTGCGCAGCAACAGGTGCAAGATCAGATTGCGTCCATGGGGACGGACCTGCTTTACATCAGCTCCGGCAGTGTAAATAAAGGCGGCATACGGCTGGGTGGCGGCGCTACGAAAACGCTGGTCTATGACGACATGAAGGCGATTCAGCAACAGGTCCCGACGATCGGGCAGGTTGCGCCGGGAGCCGGGGCAAGTGTGCAGGTAGTGGCTGATAACCAGAACTGGAGCACACGCATTACCGGCACCGAGCCACAGTATTTTGATATCCGCAACTGGGACTTTGCCAAGGGCGCGAATTTCTCACAGGATGACGTGACCCGCGCCAGCAACGTAGTTGTGCTGGGCGCGACGGTGCAACAGAACCTGTTTGGGAATAGCGATCCTACCGGCAAGACAGTCCGCATTGGCAACCTGCCATTTCAGGTTGTTGGAGTGTTGCAGGCTAAAGGGCAGTCCGGCATGGGACAGGACCAGGACGATGGCGTTTTTGTGCCCATCACGACGCTGCAAAAGAAGATTACAGGGCAGGATTGGCTGCAATACATCATGGCATCCGCAACGTCACAGGACGCCAGCTATGCGGCGCAGGGGCAGATTACTTCACTGCTGCGCGATAGGCATCGCATTCGCGCGGGACAGGATGACGATTTCAGCGTGCGCAATCTGGCGGACGTGGCGCAACTGGCGGACGAGTCTTCCAAAGTAATGACGCTTCTGTTGGCCTCCATTGCCGGTGTCTCGCTGATCGTGGGCGGCATTGGAATCATGAACATCATGCTGGTTTCAGTCACGGAGCGTACACGGGAAATCGGTATTCGTATCGCCATAGGCGCAACGGAATCTGACGTGCTGCGGCAATTCCTGAGCGAGTCAGTGGTGCTCAGCATGGCTGGAGGAATCCTGGGCATCCTGTTTGGAGTTGCTTCTTCCATGACGATCACGAGAGTCCTGGGCTGGAGCATATTGATTTCGCCAGTGGCGGTGGGAGCGGCGGTGGTGTTCTCAACGGCGGTAGGAATCTTTTTTGGATTTTATCCGGCGCGGAAGGCGGCGATGCTGGATCCGATAGAAGCTTTACGATTTGAGTAGGATGAGCCCCCTTACTCAATAACGAGGTGGCCCGAGCTTGCACAAAGCCCGGGCCATTTTGTTTCTGAATGGAAATTTTGCGCAGAGCGGCCGGGCTTTGCACCAGAGGAACTTACAGCGCTAATCGCTTATGAGACTTTGCTCAAATCGGTCTCAATGCGGATGGTCGGAGGCAGATCTAGTTTCTGGGCAAGGCTTATCAAGACGGACTCCAACTCGCGCATAGTGTCGAGATCCAAATCACTCGGAGCGGTAGCGGCTTCAATCGCGGCCGCGGGATCTTCAATCAACAAGCAGGCATTTGCCGGGGATTGGCTGATCCACAGGGCCAACTGGTCGCCGCAGTGTCTGAGTGCATGTAGTAGCTGCTCGGATTCACTCATCGGGGGAAAATGTGCCAAGGAGCACCTCTCAGCGATCTTGGATGCTTAGACCCGGGCAACTGTGTCGCCGGAACAGAAAAATTTAGGGTTTCTGGCAGGAAGTTGTCCGCCTTACAAAACCCAACCTTTCGTTACAGCGGCTTAGACATTCGTTACAGGCCTTTCAAAACACAGGCGGGAAATGGGGGTTTGTATAGGCAGAACGAAAAAGCTAAGACCTGAACCAAACGTTAAAGAAGTCGGGCCTGGCGAAAATCGGAGGAGACTATATGAATCGTTTAAAGATGATGTTAGTTGGAGCGGCACTGATAACCGGCGGTTCGGCTTTGGCATCGGCACAGGTGGTTCAACAGGATGTGGCATTCCGCGACCATGACAGGGATCGCGACCGCGACCGAAACAGGGATGCGGATCGCGACCGAGATCGCCGCTACAACAATTATCGGGTTGATCGCGACCGGGACCGCGATGACCGGCGCTACGTGGACCGGGACTGGCGAAACGACGGGCGATATGATCGCCGCAATGACGGCTACAACCGGCGCTGGGATGGAAGACGCTGGGTTTACTGGAATGGCCGTAACTGGGTT
>DASXJO010000987.1:0-2381 GCA_036497385.1 Candidatus Angelobacter sp.
AACGTGTTCCGGCATAATACGGTTGTGTCGAACGTGGACATCCACAACGTACACAATGTTTATCAGGACAAGACGGTGGTGCATGACGTGAAAGGTCCGAACCACGCGTTCAACGGTCAAGGCGGGGCGACCGTCCGCCCCACGCACGAAGAAGAAGCCGCAAGTCACACCCCTCATCAAGGGCCAACGCCTGCGCAAGTTTCACATGCACAGGAAGCCCACAATAATCATCTGGCGGCCCATGGAGCCCCGCGCGGCAGATGATCCTCAGCAGCCCCCAGCTTCAGCGTCGCTCAATCTGGGATGGAGTGAACCCCAAAAGTGAGACACGGGGAATTGACGCACTTTGCATTGAACGGATGTAAACGGAAAGGATAGAAGTCATGGCAAAGTGGCGTCGGCACAGCCTGGAGTTCAAGCGACAGGCGGTGGAACGAATGAAAACCTGCGAAAACATCGAGGCTTTAGCGCGCGAACTGAAGATCCAGCGGAAGTTGCTCTATACCTGGAAATACCAGTTTGAAGGTCGGCCAGACTCGCGGCACGCTAATTATGGCATTACCGCAGAAGAACGCAAAGAGAAACAGCTCCGTGATGAACTCGCGAAAGTGAAAGCGGCGCTGGGAGAGAGGGTGCTCGAAAACGATTTTTTAAAAAGTGCCTTGCTCAGGGTCAACAAGGAACGCCAGCCGACCGGCGGACCTGGCGCCTCAGCATCTACGAGATCATCCGTTGGCGGGCGCAGGAGCAAGGCATGTTGAGTGTGGAAAGGATGTGCGATGCGGCCGAAGTGAGCCGCGCGGGCTATTACCGGCAGCTGAACCAGAGCGCGCCGGAGGAGGCGGAAATGGCGCTGCGGGCCAGCATTCAGGAAATCGTGTTAAAACACCATCGAAGATACGGGTACCGACGCGTGACCGCGGAGTTACAACAACGCGGCATGGTCGTCAACCATAAACGCGTGCTGCGATTGATGCGGAGCGACAACCTATTGGCGGTGCGATACCGGAAGTTCGTCCTCACCACCCATTCGCGGCGTGAGCAGAGCAGCGATGGGCGGCCGCCTGATTACGAGGTGGTTTTGAATCTGGCGGCACGTCTGAACGTGACCGGCATCAACCAACTCTGGGTTGCGGATATCACATTTATTCGACTCCAGATGGAATTCGTTTTTCTGGCGGTGGTGATCGATCGCTTCTCGCGCAAGGTGATCGGCTGGGCGTTGGATCGGACGCTAGCCGCGCGCTTGGCGGTGACGGCGCTTGAACAGGCTATCGCGCGGCGGCCGCCGCCGCCGGGAGTGGTCCATCACTCGGACCAGGGTGTGCAGTACGCCTGTGAAGAATACCGTGCGGTGCTGCAAACTCACCAACTGATTCCGAGTCTGAGCCGGCCGGCGAATCCCTATGACAATGCGGTATGCGAAAGTTTCATGAAGACTCTGAAACAAGAGGAAATCTATTGCCATCAGTACCGGGACTTGGACGAGCTTTCCGCGCACCTGGAAGAGTTCCTGGAAAACTACTACAACCGGCAACGGCTGCATTCAGCTTTGGGCTACCGGACGCCGGAAGAGTTCGAGCAAGCGGCGGCCAGCGCGACAAACACGGGAGCCGCGATCAACGGGGCGACGATGAATTTTTTCAATCCCCCAAAGGACCCCAAAAAGAAGCGGGCCACCGCCGCCACTTCAGTACCACCGAATGACCAGAACACGGCGGAAGGGGAGGGTCAATCTTGAAGCCGCTTCACTCATTGATGCTGGAGCGGGGCGGAACTCAACAAGTGGCAGGAAGGCAAAGTTCGCCCTTTACAGGGAAACCCTCACCACGACCGGCCGGTAAGCCTGGGGTTTTATTCGTTGGGGAGGATTTGCGACGATTCCTTTCCCGCCGTCTCTCTCTATCGCGATTGCAAAGAGCCTTAATGGTGTCCCAGTATGCGTTTTTTAGGCATGACGGAATCTATCACACCGATTTGGTTTTCAAAATCAAAATCAAAACCAAACCCTGGGGGGTGGGTACCGCCTCCCGTTGGTCGGCCCCGTGCCCAGGTAAAGAACGCGGCGGGAGGACCACGCTCTGCTCATCGTCTGCGATGAGTTCCGACCGGCTAATCCTTGATCGGGTTGCTCGCCAGCATTGCCCGTCTCCGCTTCACCGGTACCCCGATCATAAAACACTAGACAAGAAATGAGGAACGAATTATCATCGAACGGTACTGCGTCTTTTCCTCCGTGTCTCAGCAGAGGGGTTCACCCCAGGGATTCGTGTGCATTCGTGTCCATTCGTGGCTATTAAGCCTTTAGCCCTCCCCTGGTGACATCTGAGTGCCGCGTTAAGAATGCGTGGCAAGCGTCTCGCGTGACTCGAGTCCCGCCC
>DASXJO010000988.1:0-2379 GCA_036497385.1 Candidatus Angelobacter sp.
AGGGCAGCGCTTGATTTCCGAACTCAGGAAGCGGGTGCAGACGCATGTGGGACGTCTCTCACTAAATTATTACGATGCCAATAAGACCGGCGCGCTGGTTTCACGCATTATGAGCGACGTTGAGGGCATACGCAACCTGATTGGCACCGGCCTGGTTGAGTTTTTCGGCGGCATTCTCACTGCCGTGCTATCTCTGGGCTTCCTGCTGAAATACAACGCGCAGATGACCGGGATCGCCATTGGCTTCCTGGTGGTCCTTATGGTGGCGCTCAGCCGGGCATTCAAAACCATCCGTCCGATTTTCCGCGAGCGAGCGAAGATCAATGCCGAGGTCACAGGTAGGCTCACTGAGTCGCTGGGCGGAGTGCGCGTGGTGAAGGGCTACCACGCGGAAGAGCGCGAATCGAACGTATTCGGCCGTGGCGTGCAGCGCCTGCTGGAAAATGTCTTGAAGTCGCTGACCGCTACCTCTCTGATGGGGCTGACTTCCACTGTGGTCCTGGGCGTGGTGAGCGCCGTCATTATGTTTATCGGCGCGCGGCAGATTCTTGCCGGGCACATGACCGCCGGCCAGCTCTTTAGCTACACCATGTTCATGGGCTTCTTGATTGCTCCGGTCGCGCAGATGGCCAGCATCGGCACGCAGATCACGGAGGCGCTGGCCGGTCTGGACCGCACGCGTGAAGTGCTGGAGGAACGGCGGGAAGATCAAGATCCCGAGCGGACCATTGTGCTTGGCCATATCGACGGCGCAATTAGCTTTGAACATGTGGACTTTTCCTATGAGCCCGGCAAGCCGGTGCTGGACGATGTGAGCTTTGACGCGCAACCTGGATCCGTGACGGCGCTGGTGGGATCGTCCGGTTCGGGCAAATCGACAATCATTGGCTTGGCTGCCGCGTTTTACAAACCTACGTCAGGACGCGTGACAATCGATGGGCAGGACCTGAGCCGCGTCCGGCTGGATTCCTACCGCAGCGCGCTGGGCGTGGTATTGCAGGATTCATTCCTGTTTGATGGATCCATCAAAGAGAATATTGCCTTCTCGCATCCGGAGGCGACCAATGAAGAAATTCTTGAAGCCTGCCGCATCGCCCACGTGGACGAGTTTGCCGAACGCTTTGCCGACAAATTCGACACCATCATCGGTGAGCGCGGAGTAAAGCTTTCCGGCGGACAGCGCCAGCGTGTCTCCATTGCACGCGCCGTGTTGGCAGATCCCAGGATTTTGATTCTGGATGAAGCCACGTCGAGCCTGGACTCAGAGTCAGAGGCTTACATCCAGCAGGGCTTGAAATACCTGATGCAGGGCCGGACAACATTTGTGATCGCGCACCGCCTGTCGACTATTCGCCAGGCCGACCAGATTCTGGTGGTGGAGTCCGGCAAAATCGTGGAACGCGGTAAGCACGCAGAATTGTTGGCGCTGCAGGGGCGCTATCACGATCTCTATACACGGCAGCATGGGCTGGAAGAGAACCTGTTTCTTGCTCCGGGCGAAGGCGACAAAGTAGAAGAAAAAGGCGGCGGACCACGCGGCGGCGGCGGTGGTGTGCCGGATGCGGTGAGTTTGATTCGTGGACAGGGATTCTAGGAATCGGGTCATCGGGAGATGCGCGTGATCCGTTGATCGGGAAACCGTTAACCACAAAGGACACGAAGCGGCTTGCGGAACTACGGTCAACTCTCGGTTACCGCTATTCAGAAAAAGGGACTGCTGACCGTTTTGCGTGAATGGACGCGCCGCAAGTGAAGCCACGCCAGATTGCCAGTAGTAAAATGCCCCATCCTTTGCCGCTTTTGCAAAGGGTGGGATTTCACGCCGCCAACACAACTTACATGCCGTTCCGAGTGTCCGAACCAACATCAATGTCATGACCTTGCGGAGCGCCTGCGGTGAGGACCGAGAAATCGGCTCCGCTGCCCGCCGGCTAGGTTCAACGTTTTGATTACCTGGTTTCCCGATGACCCGAATCCTAGAAGCTGCGCGGCGCAAATTCGCCGCGCCTCAACCAGTCATCCTGAAAGAGCGGCCGCTTCTTGCCGGGAATTGAAGGACCCCAACCGGCGAAGCCAACACTACCCCCTCCCCGGGGATCCCACCGCATCCCAGGTCATCCCAGATCGGCGTAGACTTGAGCGTTTAGGCCTCAATTGGCGTACAGTCCAGAGTTCTGGAGTTGCTTTTACGTTTAGCTAAGAGCTAGTGGCTAAAAAGCTAAAAGGCTGTTTTCTTCTACATAGCCCACCCGGGGGGTAAACACTTTGTTGCAAACAAAGGCTCAACCCCAATTCGACCGGACGGTCACCGAACGGTCGAAACCTCTTTTTCACCGTTTTTGAGGTTGTTTTTGCCAATTATCAAGAGCCAATTACAAA
>DASXJO010000989.1:0-2089 GCA_036497385.1 Candidatus Angelobacter sp.
GTACGATCCCCGGCCGGCAGAGCGTCGCCGGAAAATCATTGCGACCATAGTTGTAGCGGTAGTCGCCATCTCGGTCTATCTCTATCTGACCCGTTACAATTCCGAGAAGAAGGTCATCAACAACTTCTTCCAGGCAATCGAACAAAAGGACTTTGATAAAGGCTACGGAATCTATGAAGGCGATCCCAACTGGAAGCAGCATCCGGAGAAGTACGCCAACTACTCTGTGAGCCAGTTCAAACTGGATTGGGGGCCGCAAAGCGAATATGGCGTCATTACTAACCATCGCATTGACTGTGCCCTGGAACCGCCGAAGAAAGACTTTGCATCTCCTACCGGAGTCGTCATCGTAGTCACCATCAACAATCGCGCTGAACCCAGGTCAATGTGGGTGGAAAAAAAGAGCAAGACCATCAGCGATTCGCCGGTCTCTGTGGCGTGCCACGGCGCACCTTAACGCGCCCGCGATCTGAGCAGTTAATAGCCTTGCTACTATATTTGGCGGAATGGAGAACTTTTATGGCGGAATCAGTTCAACTTTCGCGGGTAGCAGCCATTATGCTGGGTGTGCGTGACCTTGGAAATTCGGTCGCATTTTACAAAGACATGCTGGGGCTCAAGCTGATTATGCAGGAGCCAACTCTCGCTCTGCTGCAATGCGGAAACATCATGCTGGGCCTGAGTCCACAGCACATGAATGCCGCCCCTCTGGCGGAAGCCGTTGAAGTTTCTTTTGGCGTGGACGATCTGCGGGCCACGCACAAGGCGCTGGGTGAAGAAGGCGTAGTTTTTCTGAGTGAGCCGCGCGCGGTCACGCCTACGGATTGGGCCGTCCACTTCAGGGACGTAGATGGACATCTGCTGTCATTATTTGGGCCCGAAGGCAAGGCCTGATCAAGGGCGATTCTTAGCGATGCAGGAACTTGCGGCGAAGGTCCGGCCAGAACTCATGCGCCAGATTCATGCCGGCATCGCGCAAGAGAGTAAAGCTGACGCAACTTGCAATCGGGTGCATGCCCTGGCGCTCGCCGGGCACATAAAGGTCCGCTACCGCGCGAGAAGCCGCGATACTCAGGATACGTGATGAATTAAAAGTCTGGCCGCCGCTATCCGTGCGCGTGACCAGCACGCGACTCATGGCATACAAAGCGCGTTGAAAAAATGGCAGATCAGGATTGCGAAAATATCTGGGGTCCTGCTTGAGCAAAGTAGGAAAAAGAAAGCGCTGGAAGAACACGTCAGTCTCATTGGTAGCCAGGTTGATGCCGTAGGCTTGTCCCACGCCGCGGAAACCAGTTTCATATTCCCGATTCAGATGCTTGCCCTTGGCGCGGTCAGCCGCTTCGTCGATAGCAGCGTTGGCGAAGGTGCGTGGCGAATAAGTGCTGTGAATAAATACATCGAACTTTTGCCGCGTAGTGAGCGGGTTCCATTCATTCAGAGATGGATAGGGCTTGCCGTCGATGGCGCGGTTCACCTGCAACTTGATCATATTCTTCATGTGCTGAATGCGGGTGGGCTGCAGAAGCAAGGGCGCTTCCGCCATTGCCATAAGGCTGGACGAAGAATCGGGCTCAATGGCCATGACGCTGGAAGATTCCATTGCGTCAGGGGGCGGCGCCTGTGCGGAAGCAAATCCGCAGCTGAAGATCAAAACAAGAGTCAGGAAGAAACGCGTCATTTTTCTCTTAGAATTTGCAAAATTTTGAGTGTTCAAAAGTGAACGTTGACCTCTGGAGAGGAACTTCGTCTTACCTAGTTAGAACTAAGGCCGGGCAGAGAGGTTGTAGAAACTAAGAAAAAATGCAGCTCTGGTGGACGTTTTTGAATCCCTCAGGCAGCAGCTTGCGTCCGGAACTCACAAGCTATACTTCTTTAGGATGAGTGTTTCCCATCAGCCGCTGCCCGGTGTCTCATGGTTTGATGTCTCCGACCCCAACTCCCCCGACCTGGATAAACTGGCTGACCGCTTTGGTTTCCATGAGTTGCAGGTAGAAGACTGCCGCCATCGCCCGCAGCGGGCCAAGATGGAGGAATACGAGACTTACATTTTCTGCGTGCTCAAGCACCTGCGCAACGACGCCGATTT
>DASXJO010000990.1:0-2533 GCA_036497385.1 Candidatus Angelobacter sp.
CGCCCGCGCCACCCAATTTCCAGGAGATGCCCAGATGAGTAATGTTGCTGTCCCTGCCGCACCGCAGTCGCGAAGCTCAAACGGAGCGCAAACCAGCCAAAGTTCTCAAGGCCAGAAGACCGGCCATCAGCGGATCAATAAAGTTGCCGTGCTGGGCGCTGGGACCATGGGTGCGCGGATTGCCGCCCACTTTGCCAATGCCGGCGTGCCTTGTGTTCTGCTGGATATCGTGACGCCGGACGCTGCCCAGAGCACGGACAAGGCCGCGCGCAGAAAGCTGGTTGCGGGAGGGTTGGACGCGGCGGTGAAGTCCAAGCCAGCGGCCTTCTTTGAAAAAGGTTTGGAGCGGCTGATTACGATCGGCACGTTTGACGACGACATGAAGCTGCTGGCCGACGTGGACTGGATTATTGAAGCTGTGGCCGAAAACCTGGAGATCAAACGCGGGCTGCTCAAGAAAGTGGAAGCCGTGCGCAAACCCGGAAGCATAATCACCACAAATACCAGCGGCCTGCCCGTGGCCAGCATCGCCGAGGGCTTCAGCGAGGATTTTAGGCACCACTGGTTCGGCACGCATTTTTTCAACCCGCCGCGTTATATGCGTCTGCTGGAAATTATTCCCACGCCGGAAACCGATCCCGCCGCCATTGAGACCGTCGCGCATTTCTGCGACGTGCGCATGGGCAAGGGGATTGTTACGGCCAAAGACACGCCGAACTTTATTGCGAACCGCATCGGGACATTTGCCGGGTTGAACGTTTTCCGCCTGATGCAGGAGATGGACCTGACGATTGAAGAAGTGGACGCGCTCACTTCAAGCGGCGGCTGGAGCAAAGCACCCACGTTCCGCACCATTGATCTGGTGGGACTCGACGTGCTGGGCAGCGTGGTTACGAACTTCAGCAAAAACGTGCAGGACGAGCGCTCCGACCTGAAGCTGCCGGATTTCTTTAAGCAGATGCTGGAAAAAAAGCTGCTGGGCGACAAGGTGAAATCCGGCTTCTATAAAAAGATCAAAGGCCCGCAGGGAGAAGAACGGCAGGCCATCGATTGGAAGACGCTTGAGTACCATCCCACGACGAAAGCCAAGTTTCCTGCGCTGGAAATGGCCAAGAACATTGAAGACATGGGCGAGCGGCTGCGCACGATCCTGGCGGGCGATCCGAGGGACAAAGCGACGCAGTTTATCTGGACCACGCTCAGCGATCTATGGACTTACTCCGCCAATCGCATTCCAGAAATTGCTGACACGGTCGTCGAGATAGATCAAGCCATGCGCATGGGCTTCAACTGGGAAATTGGGCCGTTTGAGATATGGGACCTGGCGGGCGTAGAGCAGACCATCGCGCGCATGAAGAAGGAAGGCAAGCCGGTGGCGGCAAACGCGGAGAAGCTGCTGGCTGCCGGCGGAAAGACCTGGTACAAGGACGATCCTTCCTCACCTTCCGGCCGCGCTTATTTCGATCTGCGCACAGGCAAGTACCATCCGGTACAAGTAGCGGAAGGCGTGTGGTCAGTCTCAACGGCAAAAAAATCCAACGGCGTGGTAAAGAAGAATGCCGGCGCTTCACTCATCGATCTAGGCGATGGCGTTGGCTGCATCGAGTTTCATTCCAAGATGAACGCGCTGGGCGGCGACATTGTGCAGATGGTCACACAGTCACTCAAGACCGGCGGCATTGGCGACCAGTTTGAAGCTTTTGTGATCACCGGCGACTCGGCCAATTTTTCCGTTGGCGCAAATTTGATGATGCTCATGCTGGCCATTCAAGAAGAAGAGTGGGACGAAGTTGACATGGCCATCAAGCAGTTCCAGGGCATGACGCAGGCCATCAAGTTCTGTTCGCGCCCGGTGGTCACTGCTTCTTTCGGTATGACGCTGGGCGGCGGTTGCGAGATCAATCTGCACTCTGCGGCGCGCCAGCCGCACTCTGAGCTTTATATGGGATTGGTGGAAGTCGGCGTCGGATTGCTGCCGGGTGGCGGCGGCTGCAAAGAGATGCTGCTGCGCGCGCTGGACAACGCGAAAGCTGTCCGGCCTGACGGTCGCGGAGAGTCTGTGGAAGTAATGGAAGGCATGAAGCGGATCTTCGAGACCATCGCCATGGCCAAGGTTTCAACATCAGCGTATGAAGCAAAGGCGCTGGGATTCCTCTCCGATGGCGATCTGATCTCGATGAACCGTGAGCGCATCCTGGCCGACGCAAAAGATCGTGCGCTGGAGCTGGCTCGCGCTGGATATCGTGCGCCCATCCCGCGCACGGACATTCCTGCCCCGGGTGAAAATGCGCTTGCGACGTTGCGCCTGGGAATCCATCTAATGAGGCAGGCGGAATACATCAGCGAGCACGATGTGAAAGTGGCGACCAAGGTGGTGGAGGTGATCTGCGGCGGCAACGTAACGCCGGGAACGCCGGTGAGCGAGCAGTACATCCTGGATCTGGAGCGCGAAGGATTTAAGTCACTCTGCGGTGAGAAGAAGACGCAGGAACGCATACAGTTCACGCTGAAGACCGGCAAGCCGCTGAGGAAT
>DASXJO010000991.1:0-3766 GCA_036497385.1 Candidatus Angelobacter sp.
TCATTTACCAGCCCCAGGAAATCCCGTTTGGTATGCGCATAAATGTATGGGTAAGAGTCATCGTCATAATTCACAAAACTGATGTCGATTGCCTGGTAGAGAGAAAAGCAAATCGACGCTCCTGCAATGATCACCGTAAATGCGCGAGTGCCGGGTTGATAAGTTTGCCCGATCAGGTCTCCTGCCATAATCGCAAGCGGCAAAATAATGCTCAATGCTAGCCACGGAGTCTTGTATGGCACCAGAGAGTATGCGGTGAAAATCCCTATCGACCAGAAAGCACAGAACACGGTGAGATAATTCCGCGCGCGAATCAGGGCAACCCCGGTTCCAATCAATCCCAACACCAGAATCGGCGCTTCCTCTTGCCACAGCCAGAAAAAATACGTTGACCATTCCCGGTTGTAGATTCCGGTTCGTCCTGTTTTGGTCCAGTAGGTAAATGTCAACACCGAATCCAGAATGCCTCTGGGATGCGTAAAGAAAGACGAGTAGAGCAGGATCGCTATGGCGGCAAAGAGCGCGGCGGCTTCCAGGTAAAGCTTCTTGCGACTTCTAACATCCTTGCGTAGATCATGTTCCGGCAGCAACGGCGGTATCTCATCCGCACGATTTCGCAATCGTAAAAAAAATACCGTGCAGGGAATCGCAATCAGCCAGACTGCCGCGGTGATAATCCAGGTTTCTTTGGTGGCGAACAGCATTGCGGCGGAAGCAGACGCCAGCATCAGGTAGCGCGGCTTTCCTGTATCTCGATACCAGAGCCACGCGGCAATCACTCCCAACGAGAAAAAAACAAACAGGATTTCGTGAATGAAATATCGGGAGAAAAAAACAAATCCGGGTGAAACGGTAGCAAAGGCCGCGGCTGCCAGCGAAGCAGCGGATCCCAAATACCGGCGCAGGCAGAGCATCAGCCACACCACACCCACGCCGAAGGAAGCTGTGACAAAGCGGATGACAAACGTGCTGAGGCCGTGTCCCCAACGAAATACGTTGTTGATGGCCGTGGGGATTACCGCCAGGTAATACAGCGATGGGCCGTGATAATTGCTGGGATCGTAATGGTAATAGCCGGTCCGAAACAGATTGACCAGAAACATCCCATTGACGCCTTCATCGTGGTGCAAAGGTTTTTGCGTGAGTAAAATCAGCCGCAGCAACCCCGCTGCCAGCAGAACGATCAGGCTGCCCCACCACCAGCCATCGCGTGAAGGGACTCCCAATTCCTGCATCGCAGCGGAAAAAGTCGACTGCACGCGCGGTTTGCGCTTGCGTGGCTGGGCGGAAAGCTGTGTCATCCGTGCCCTCATCCTAAACGAGGATCATTGAAATTCAGGAACTGGACACCTCTTCAGAATGCTGTTCCCGCAGGCTCTCCGCAACATCAATAAATTCCTGGCTCACGTAGCGCGTTTTAGACACGGCATCAGCGATGGGAACGGAGCTGATGTCATTTCCCTTGAGCGCCACCATGCGTCCGAACTTACCTTGATGCACCAGGTCAATGGCTCCGATTCCGTACCGCGTCGCCAGCATGCGATCAAAAGCGGTTGGCGAGCCGCCGCGCTGGATGTGACCAAGCACTACGGCACGCGTCTCAAAGCCGGTGCGGGCCTCTATCTCCGCTGCCAGCGTATTACCGATGCCGCCAAGACGCACGTGCCCAAATTCGTCAGTCTTTCTGCGCTCATGATCCTGGGCCCGGTTGGCGAGCTTGGCTCCTTCAGCCACCACAATAATGCTGAAGTAGCGTCCGCGGTCATGACGGTTCTTGATCGTCTCTGCAATCTCCTGAATATCAAAAGGCTGTTCAGGGATCAGGATCACGTCCGCTCCGCCTGCAACCCCGCTGTAAATGGCGATCCAGCCGGCTTCACGTCCCATTACTTCCACCACAATCACGCGGTTGTGTGCCTCGGCCGTCGTGTGTACGCGATCAATCGCTTCCGTCGCGATGCTCACCGCCGTATCAAAGCCAAAACAAAGATCTGTGCCGGTAAGATCGTTGTCAATGGTCTTGGGGACAGCCACCACTTTTACGCCGCGATCATAAAGCTTCAAAGAGACGGACTGCGTGTCGTCGCCGCCCAGAGCGATCAAAGCTTCAACGCCATTTCTTTTCAGGTTCTCAATGCACCGCTCCATGCCATTTTCTTTCTTGGATGGATTAGTGCGCGAGGTGCGCAGAATCGTACCGCCCTGCGGCAGAATGCCTTTCACTGCTTCCAGGTCGAGCGGGCGCGTTATATTTTCCAGCACGCCGCGCCAGCCTTCCATAAAACCGACGAACTGGTCGTTATGATGAAAAATCCCCTTGCGAACAATGGCGCGAATTACCGCGTTCAGCCCCGGACAATCGCCGCCTCCAGTAAGAATGCCAATCTTCATTTCTTTACCTCACTTGCCTTGGTCCCTGATTTGATACACGCGATACGCGCCTGCCTGTGAGAGCGTCTTATACTTTGACCAGAACTGCTCATTCACCTTGAATGACGCATGTTCCATTGGTCCCACAAGAGCGTAATCCACGTTGTACTTCCGCAACAGGGCTTCCGCTTCAGGCGCTCCTGAATAGATGCGTTGAATATCAGCGCTGCGTTCAGAATAATCCAGACCGCGCGACCACATCCAACCGGGATAGCCCAGCAAAGAACGCCTGCCTGTTAAGAATACCGGAGAATTGTAAGTTGGTGCGTGCAAGACAAGCGCGCGGGGCGATGTTTCCGCAGAAATCAGCTTCGCGGCGGCAATCCCCTGGGCGTCAAATTCCTGGTATTCAGAGGCTTCAGAGACAACCCGTAATACGTCCAGGGCGCCTGCCAGAAGCAGAGTGGCCAGTGCGACTGGAGCGAGCCACCGCAATAACGAACGCTGTTGCCACCATCGGGCCAGCAGCCATGCCACCAGCGGGGCGGAAGCCACATACCAGACGAAAAGAACTTTGATGTTGTCCCAAACCCAGGGCGCCACTTTAATTAAGTTAAGTACAACGAAGCACAAGATAAAGGGCACGTAAAACTTGAGTACGCGTTGTGGCAGCTTGAATGTGCCGCGTCGCCATACCAGCGCAACCGCCAGCAGCGGAATGAATAACCCGGTATTTACAATCCAGAACCAGATGATGTTGTGCTGACCGTGGTCCCATCCCGGTTGCCAGCCCAAATAAGTGCGGGCGCTCACGCCCCCAGTGTTCGCCAGCCACAGGATTTCAGGCGCACAGACCACAAGCGCGGCCACAAAGAAATAGAGCCAGCTCTTCCATGCCGAGCGGAAGATGATTGCGAGGCACGCGGCGGCTGCTATTACCGTCAGGAACGTATGCGCATGGATAAGAGGCAGCAATCCGGCGCAGACTCCAGCGGCCAGCATGCGTCGAAGATAAAAATTGGGCGGCTCAGGCTGCGGATATGTTAACGCTTGTCGTAACGCTTTACGCCGGGATTTTGGGATCCTAGTGTCTTTGGTGGCGGCTTGTTGTTCAAGTGGGGAAGTGGCATTCGGATATGCCGCTGAAGGTTTGGCGTCTTCCTGCTGTGATGTCGCAAGCCACCATTGGCAGAAGATAGTGATTGCCAGCGGCATCCCAAAAAGAATGCTCCGCTGCGGCACAAACAATGTCGTCAGAGAGTTACCCCAGCGCAAAATGCTGTTGGGGACAATCGTGTAATCGTGCTGCAAGTTGCCGAGCATGGCAAAAAAACCATCGCTGCTGCTTTCGGAGAAGAGCAGCCACCATCCCAGGCCTCCGCTGAAAAGTACGAGG
>DASXJO010000992.1:0-9275 GCA_036497385.1 Candidatus Angelobacter sp.
TGAGGCGTTTTCTACCAGGCTGATTGCGATTGATGGACCCATTCTTTGCCGGATCAGGTTGGCAAATGCAGCAGCCCCGGAAAAACTGGAGAAAGCGGAGAGCGTCCACGCGCCCATGCTCATGGGACTCTGTGGCTTGAAGACCCGGAGCATGTTGAGAAAGCGTGATGGCTTCCCCAGATCTTTGATCAACAGCGCCGATGACAGAGCTCCTCCGCCAGCGGCCATCCAGCGCGCGCTACGCACCAGTTCGCGATCGTCGCCCAGCCAGCCCGCCATGTTCGCGATTACCGCCGAAGCTCCCGCCGCGCCACCCACAAAGAAATACAGCGGCACTTCCGGCTTCCACTGCGGTTCTTTGAGCAGCGGGACTCCGTAATAGCCGGCAATCGGAGAGGCGTGCGGAAACGGCGCTCCCCGCGGCGACACTCCTTTTGCTGACACCGTGCCGGCTTGTGCCGCTTCGCGACGAAGAGCCGTCAATCGGCGCTCGCTTTCTGAATCCGGAATCCGTCCAGGCAGTTCAGGTAAGGGAACTCGGCTCATCGTTTGCCTCCCAGAAAGGCCAGCAAGGTCGCGCCCAGCATCGCTCCACCCGCGATAGCGGCAGACTGCCATGCTTTCTTCAAGTAGGTGGTGGGGACCTCGGGATTCGGCGGCAGATTGTAAGTACGCGGATCGCCTCGCAACAGGAATAGGGAATGTATTCCTTTAACACTGGTTTCAACCGGATCGTAGATCACTGCGTCGGTAACGCCGCGCGCTTCCAATACTTTTACTCGATCCTCGGCCTCGCGGCGCAAATCTTCGAGCTGCCCAAACTTAATGGACTCCGTCGGGCATGCCTTGGCGCAGGCGGGCTGCAATCCCGCGCGCTGCCGGTCTGAGCAGAACGTGCACTTGAACGCGCGGCCATCCTCTTCATTCTTTTCCACCACGCCAAAAGGGCAACTCACAACACAATACGCGCAGCCGTTGCATATATCCGGCTGGATGTATACCGCCCCAAACTCCATGCGCACGATAGCGCCGGTGGGGCATGCTTCGAGGCAGCCGGCCACTTCGCAATGCTTGCATACGTCAGAAGAGAAGCCCCACGCCGGCAATTGCTCTGCGGAGTTTCCGCCGCGCCCGATCTCCGGCGTATTCTCTACAAACTTCACATGACGCCACGTGGAATGCCCGACGGCCATGGTGTTGTCATATGAATTTCCACTCCATTCAAAGCCGTCTTCACCCAGTTGGTTCCACTCTTTGCATGCCACCTCACAGGCCTTGCAGCCGATGCACAGCGTAGAATCCGTCAAAAAGGCAGTTGTGCTCATGCTGTCCTCCGCAGGTCCTGTTTCCAGATTTTCAATGCTTGCGCGCCTCTCGGTACACGTCCCGGATGCGCATTGCATACGAGCGCCTTCGTCTCCATGATCCGCACGTTTGGCTCTTCGGAAATTGACAACAGATCATTCGGCACGTCGCCCGTGACCAGCCCTTTATATCCGAATTGATAAGGCAGGTAGATCGTCTGCCTGATCTTGCCATCGATCACCAGAGGCTGGTTTCGCTCCGTGACCAGCGCGCGTGCCTCTATGATGCCGCGCATCGTGGTAATGGTGAGGAACTCTCCCGTTGTTACCCCGATCTCTTCCGCGAGCTGCGGCGAGATTTCTGCAAACAATTCTGGTTGCAGTTCCGCCAGATGCGGCAGATAGCGGCTCATGCCTCCGCCGGTATGGTGCTCAGTCAAACGATATGTGCTCAGCAGGTAAGGGAAGCGTTCATCGCCTCCAGGGAAGGCATAAGCGTTATCTGGGCGTTCCTTTTTGTCCGCCGGCGGATTCGTGCTGTGTTCCGGATAAAGCGGATTGGTGACAATGCTTTCCAGAGGTTCATAGTGCGTTGGCAGCGGGCCGTCTTTCAGGCCGCTGGAAACCCAGATCCACCCCACGCCGTCGGGATGCATGATGAACGGCTTGTCGCCCGCAATTGCGTCATCACCCTTCGCCCCTTTTTCTGGCCGATAGTCCGGCGCCTTGTCTTGGGTGAAGTCCGGAGTATCGTGGCCCGTCCATTTCTTCTGGTCAGCATCCCACCAGACCAGCGCCTTGCGCTCGCTCCACGGCTTGCCGTCCGGACGCGCGGACGCCCGGTTATACAAAATCCGCCGATCGCTTGGCCAGGCAAAACCCCAGCCATGACCGTAGCGGCCCTTGGGTTCGCGCTTGCGCGCCTTGTTTTCTGTTCGAGAAGGCATTACTCCTGAATAAATCCAACAGCCACAGGCGGTGGAACCATCGTTTTTGAGCTCTTTGTAGCCAGACACCAGTGTTCGGTCGCTCACCTTATAGCCATTGATTTCGCCGACGATCTCTTCGACGTTTGGCTCGGCTTGTGGGCCGTGCGTCCCGTAGTCCCACGTGAGCGCGTTCAATGCGGCGTTGCGCGAGGTTTGCTCCCCGGCGGCTTTGGCCTTTAATCTTTTGCCCAGGTGATACATGAACCATGTTTCACTGCGACAATCTTCAGGCGGGTCGACTGCTTTCTCGTGATACTGCAACAGCCGTTGCGTGTTGGTGAAACTTCCGTCCTTCTCCGCGTGTCCAGCTGCGGGAAGAAAGAAGATTTCCGTTCCAATCTTGCTGGGATCAAGCTCGCCACGTTCAACCTCAGGTGAGTCTTTCCAGAATGCGGCTGTCTCTGTCTCCACAAAGTCGCGGACCACAAGCCACTTCAAATTGGCCATCGCGGAGCGCTCAAGTCTTCCGTTCGCCGCCCCGACAGCGGGATTTTGGCCCATTACAAAGAGACCTTCCAGTTTGCCATCGGCCATATCAAGCCAGTAACCGTATTCAGAATGGTCGCCGGTAACGCGCGGCAGGAACTCAAAAGCATATTCATTTTCAGCAGTGGCAGCGTCTCCGTACCAGGCTTTGAGCAGGCTGACGGCATATTTATCGAAGTTGTTCCACCAGCCTGTGGTGGCGGTGTGCGTTTTCAAATAGGAGCTCAGGCTGTTCGAATCGCCCTCAAAAAAAGGCATGGGGAGATAGCCGGGGAGAATGTCATAAAGAGTTGGTATGTCGGTTGAGCCCTGGATGGACGAATGGCCGCGCAACGCCAGCACTCCTCCGCCCGGACGGCCAGTGTTCCCCAGAAGCAGTTGCAGAATCGCTGCTGCGCGTATGATCTGCGGCCCTTTGGAATGCTGTGTCCAACCGACGGCGTAACAAATTGCTCCCGTTTTTTCCGGACCTGAAGCCGACGTGTATGCCTCCGCTACTTCCAGAAATTTTTCTCTCGGAATCCCACACGAGGACTCAACCAGCTCTGGCGTATAGCGAGCAAAATGCTTTTTCAGGATCTGAAAGACGCAGCGTGGATTTTGCAGGCTCGGGTCGTTTTTATGCTCGCCCAGATCTCCCGCTTCGCCGCCGCGATCTTTGCCGTGGCCACCGCCATGTTTCGAGTGTCCGGCAAATGGTCCCGAGCCTTCCTTGGAGGGAGCGCCGTCATATAACCACGTGCTGGGATCGTATTGCTTTTCTTCCTGGTTCCAGCCGGAAAATATTCCGCCCAGATCTTCCGTATCGCGAACGTCCTCGCGCAGCAGCGTGGATGCATTGGTGTAATGGACTACGTATTCGCGGAAATATTTCTCATGATCGATGACATACTTGATCAACGCGCCGAGAAAAATAATGTCCGACCCAGGCCGCAAAGGCAGCCAGTAATCCGCCATGGCGGAAGTGCGGCTGTAGCGCGGATCAACGTGGATGACTTTTGCGCCCTTCTCGCGCGCTTCCATCACCCACTGGAATCCCACGGGATGGTTTTCAGCCATGGACGATCCCATGATCAGGATGGCGTCAGAGTATTGCAGGTCTTGTTGCGCTGTGGTGGCTCCGCCTCGACCGTATGACGTGCCCAGACCGGGCACAGTGGAGCTGTGTCATATTCGGGCCTGGTTGCTGATGCAAACCATGCCCAGGCCGCCGGTAAACATTTTCTTGATGAGGTAGTTCTCTTCGTTATCCAGCGTTGCGCCGCCCAGATGCGCAATCGTCTTGGTCTGCATCAAGGTCTGGCCGTCCTGCTTTTCGACAAAAGACCGTTCGCGCGCATCCCAGAGCCGATCAGCGATCATGTCCATGGCCGTTTCCAGATCAAGGCTTTCCCACTTCTGGCTGAATGGTTTCCGGTACTTCACCTTCAGCTCGCGATTCGCATGGGTCAGGAGCTCAAAGCTGTCCGCGCCCTTGGGACAGAGCCGTCCGCGGGAGATAGGAGATTCCGGATCGCCTTCAATCGAAACCAGTTTGTTGTTTTTGTGGAAAATCAGTTGACCGCAGCCGACTCCGCAGTAAGGGCAGACAGAACGCGCCACTTCAGCGCCAGCCGTGCGCGGTCTAAGAGCAGAGGTCCTGTCAGACATGGCTTCCACGCCCGTTCCGTCCCCGCCTGTCCTGATTTGTTTAACGACTGGCCAGCGTGCAAGCAGCTCCCTGAATGACACGTTGAATCTCCCTCTCAGGATGTGACGGAAGGTTTCAGGTGCGGGTTGCCCGTGGCCAGACGCCGCAGATTTCGCAGATGCCGCAGATAGGAAGACTAGCCGCGAATGAACGCGAAAAAACGCGAATCAGATTTTGGTTTGATTCGTGTCAATTCACGAATTCGCGACTGCTTTTTCTGGCTAATTACGGAGCAAGGAGAAAAATGGTTTAGCTTGGCGAAGATCCAAAGAGAAATTTGTTCAGGGCATCAGGATATTGTGGATCGACCAGGCTATGACTCACGCCGTCAGTTGCGCGGTCGTGCTTTGCAATGAGCCATCCAACGTAAGCGGGCAGGGAATCAGGCAGGGGAGTAGGATTCCCACTCTTTGTAAAATACAGAGTTTCGCCGGACGCAAGCTGGACCAAAGCAATGCCATGATGGTTCGCATACTCCACCGCGCCGTCCTGAAACGGAGTTGTGGCAAACAGCATTGCTTTTTGGGCGCTAAGCGACACCTGTTTGGCGTGCAGCATTTGTACGTGCTCACGCTTAATATGGTTCTTGTGGTTCTTGCATTCCACAAGAACGAGAAAGTCCGCTCCAAAAATTCTAAACCTGGCCGTTATGTCGATCTCATAAGTACCATCCTGGCCGTCCATGGACTCCCGGTGTACTGTTTGAAAATCCTTGAGTTTACCGGAGGTGGACTCCAAGTACTTCTTAACCTCCAGCTCAAATTGGAGTGAAGTGATTTTCGGCTTTTTCTTAACATTAAACATTCGATTTGGCCCAGGCCTAGCGCTGACTCATCTCCTACCAGTCCGATCAGATGTCTAGCTGATGCGCATCCCTGCATTTCAACGCAACGCCGGATACTCGTTTTTCATCCGGTCATAGATCCGCTTCGCCAAGCCGATGGCATCTGAAATTCTGCTGACCACGCGGGGTGAGTTGTCCCAGTTCTCTTCACGGGCGAGTCGCACGGCTGCAATCAGGCAGGCGCCCAGGTAAATGATCTTTCCCGGTGCTCCGTTAGGTTGCTCCACCGAGACAGGCTAAACGAATAATTAGCGAAAGTCAAATATGCCGGGAATGGCGGAACTCGAGAGGCGACTTCCACCGGCCTAAACGGCCCGTGTGGATTCGAACCCTAGTGCCCATGCAATGCCGCTGCGCTCAGGATTTCGGCAGCAGGCCCCTTCGACTACGCTCAGGCTCACGCCCGCTTAGCGCCTGCTTTCCGTTTACAGGATGGGCTTTGATAAAATACGCAACATCGGCCGCAGATACAATAAAAGTTGAAGACTGAAATTGCAGGAGACATGCATGAGCAGTGAGAAATTGCTGGAGCGAATCAGCATCAATCCTGACGTCTGCTTCGGAAAGCCATGCATCCGGGGACACCGGATTTGGGTTTCGCTCATCCTTGACTTTCTCGCGAACGGAGCATCCGTTGAAGACATTTTGCAGGACTACCCGCAGCTTGAAGAGTCTGACATCATGGCGTGCATTGCATACGGCGCGGAGATGTCGCGTGAGCGTTTTGTAGATATTCCACTCGAAAGCAGATCTTGAAATTCAAACTCGATGAAAATCTTGGTCGTCGTTGTGCCCAATTATTTGTTGAGGCGGGGCATGACTGTTCGACCGTTTTGAGCCAGGGACTTTCCGGATCCAGCGACTCCGCCCTGATCATGCACTGCCGCGGTGACCGTTACTAAGCTGGTTCCCATTTGGTAGCTTGATAAGAAATCGGCTCTCTTAACGCGTTCTCTGAAATACCCAAGTCGATAAGCATCACACAGCGTAGGAAGGCGTGGAGTCGCTGATTAAGGAAAAAAAGTTCGTTGCCATCGTCCACAACAGCAATTCCTTTGCGGATTCCTAAATGCGTGAAGTAGTTGCGGGTCTGCACGATCCGTTTCGCAAAGTCTGATCGGTCACCAAGAAGATTGAGCGAAAATTCTTTGCTGAGCAAATCGTAAGTTTGCCCGATATGATTTCCGTAAGAGGCTTCATTCGCCGAATTGAGGACATCAGAACACCGCTTTGCTATCTCGGAGTCCCCCCAGATTCCGGCAAGTGCCTCTTTCAGTTTTATCAGCCCTTTTTTAAACTCTGCTTTTGGGATTAGATCACGTTCAAAACGCAGACGGCCAAATCCTTCTAAGGCCTGAGCCAGAGCGAGAAATTCGGTTTCCGTGAATAGGGAACTCTTTCGAATCATGCCTAGCACCGTTTTTTCAACCGGTCTCTGCTCGGCGGGAACGGCAAACCATTTCTCCAGCGCTTCCGCAGTTTGGGAACCCGGGCATTGCACCCAGGTCTGAATGTTTATTTTCTCAGGGAGGCTTCGGGCTCTTCTTTCTATGAGCCAGCCGTCCTTTTTGTCGCCTTGAAAGAGCTGGACAGATTTCAAAGAAACCGAAGTTCCCAAAATCAGGCTGAAAAAATTCTCCAGTCGCGGACCGATGGACACGAACCACTCAAGTGATTTTGGCTTGTGTGGAATGATTCTTATTCGCGGAAAGGATTTGTCAGGCTTCTTGCCGGCGAATATCTCGCAAATAACCTCTGCTTGAAGTGAAGTACTATCAATCCGGAAAAACTGCAAGGCTTTCGAGGGTGAAATGTGAGACATTCCCTCCTCAGTCATTCTCAGTTTTGTCGGACTTGGTAGCCATTTGTGAATCTTTGTGAGGTAGAAGGCAGCGCCGTCTATAGATTCGGATTCGGCTGAATCAATGTGCAGTCCCATTACTGCACTTCCCACCCTCCAGCGTTCACCCACAATCTGAAAGCTGTTCACGAAATCTATTAAGCCATCGCTAAGGGTTTCAACCAAATACAGCAGGGTGCAGGGGCCATCTCTTGTTTGACCAAGCAACGAATCAATTCTCCGGGCCTTTCGGTTTGTGCCGAACTCAGAAGCAGCCGCACTTATCTCATCAGCATTGAGTTTTCTATAACTTGGAGACGCGAGAAGGTGCAGCCTTCCGTCCAGCGATGAAAGGGCGCCGGTCGTTACCTCATTCGGATTTTCAGGTGACCAAAAAGCGCCGATGACATTGGGGAGAGCATCCAGCCGATAAATCTTCATGCGTTAAATCTTAGCTTACAGACATCCAAGGAATTATTTTCCTACGTTATAAGAAAGATATAATGGCACATGCAGTCCAAACCAAAGCTGACCTTTGATTGCAGCGGATTAAACAAGCTGGCAGATGATGCTGATGCACATGCTCTATTAGCTGGAATCACTGAATCTTTTTTCCTGCGTGTCACTGCGACTAACCTGGAAGAGATAGCGGCTTGCCGTGCACCACGCAGTAAGCAGTTGATGGAGGTCGCAAAACGCCTAATTTATGCCGGTGACTGCATTCAGTCCTTTGGAATGATCGTCGAAGGGCTTATCGGGCAGTCCATCAACGACAGTACACTGCCCTGGGCAGCATTCAATCCGCGCTGGTTAAACGGTGAAAGTGAGGCCGCCAGGCAAACCCTGCTTACAACGGAAATGGCAGCTAAACAAAAAGCGGTGCTCTCGCGGTTGGATAAAAACTTCAAGGGAATGTTTGAGAAAGTACGTCCACAGTTCGAGAAGCTCTTCGCGGATGGCGGTAATCTTCCGAACGACTTTCAAGAGCTTGCTGTGGTGATGGAGGAGAATCCGAGTACCTATTGGAATTTTGCCATGATGGTTTATGAGGATTCTGCCAAACACCGTCCCGATCAACAAACGCTAGCCAAGCTCCTAGATCGTTGTCCGCCATTTCGTGCTCTCGTTTGGGCATTTTGTGTTGCCGAGTACGAACGCTGTATCAGAGACGTTCGAGCAGGCCCTTCGTTGAGAGCCGGACGCTGCGATGTCTATAGCGCTGTCTACCTCCCTTATTGCGATCAGTTTGTGACTGCCGACAAGAAGCAATGCGCTGCTCTGCGGGAAGTTGTAAAAGCAGCAAAAGTTGATACGGAAGTCCTGCTTTATACTGAGTTCACCGGCCGTATACTTGGCGGGAAATACCAGCAATAACAAGCTGAGAAGGCAAGATTCTTATCGCTGTTCTTTACCGCTGCTGGCCAAGCGGATTCAGAAAAGATGTTTTTAAGAGAACTCCCTGAATCTATATGGCAGGAGGGCACATCCTCGGGATCCTTCGACTTGCTCTCGCCCCGGTTCGCCGGGACTCCGCGCGCTCAGGAAGGCAGGGTAGGCGGCACTTCAGTAAATTGAGATGCTGCCAACGGAGCATTCATCTTTTTTTGGGATCAACTTTTCTTACGATCAACCGCGCGCAGTGCCATCGAAAATAAACACAAGGTCCCTCCGTCCTACTCACGCGCTGATCTGCCCATTCACGCCAAAATCGGGCGCGAATGGGGCCCTGACTTGCGCTCGCTCGCTTAACGGCCGTCGGGATGACGAACCTGAGAGAGACTACGCCAATACTAGACCCGATTTAGTGATCGCGAGTGTGGGAGAATTGAAGCAAAGAGCACCAATTTGACCGTCGCGAACCAAATTTGCCAGCGCAGAAACCTCCCGTGGAAAGCCCTCCTGTGACCCTCATCACAGTCCAGCATTGCTTTCTCCCGTTAAAGTGCACTTTCACCAATCGACGTTGTTATGAATAATGTTGTGGCAGCAACAGAGGGTGTACCATACGAGGGTTTTACCAAGGAGAGGAAACGGACATATGAGAATTGCGGTCCCACGGGAGCAGCAGCAGGGTGAAGCCCGGGTGGCGTTGACGCCTGAGTCAGTGAAAAAGCTGGTGGCT
>DASXJO010000993.1:0-1937 GCA_036497385.1 Candidatus Angelobacter sp.
AGCGCCGCCGACCGACAAAAAGAAAATTCTGATTCTGGGCAGCGGCCCAAATAGGATCGGCCAGGGCATTGAGTTTGATTACTGCTGCTGCCACGCCGCTTTTGCGCTGCATGACGATGGCTATGAAACCATCATGGTCAACTGCAATCCTGAAACGGTCTCCACCGACTATGACACCAGTGACCGCCTTTATTTTGAGCCGCTCACGTTTGAAGACGTGCTGGCGGTTTACCAGCATGAAACTTCCGGCGGCGCTCCGGTCGGCGTGATCGTGCAGTTTGGCGGACAGACGCCACTGAACCTGGCGCTGCCGCTCAAAGGCGCTGGCGTAACCATTATTGGAACGTCGCCGGAATCGATTGACTTGGCGGAAGACCGCAAGCGTTTTGGCAAGCTGCTGGAAGAACTTGATATCCCGCAGCCTCCCGGCGCGATTGCCACCAGCGTGGAAGAAGCCGTAGCCGGAGCCCGCAAAGCCGGATACCCCGTACTGGTGCGGCCTTCGTACGTTCTTGGCGGGCGGGCGATGGTGATTGCCTATGACGATGACAGCGTTGTCCGCTACATGAAAGAAGCAGTGGAATATTCCCAGCAGCGCCCGGTGCTGGTGGATCATTTCCTGGAAGACGCGGTTGAGGTTGACGTGGACGCCCTTTCTGACGGCGAAGACGTTGTGATCGGCGGAATCATGCAGCATATCGAAGAAGCCGGCATACATTCCGGCGATTCTTCCTGCGTGCTGCCTTCAGTCGGCTTGCGCAAGCCGGTGCTGGACACAATCCGCGAATACACTTTCAAGCTGGCGCGTGCGTTGAAAGTGATAGGGCTGATGAACGTCCAGTTCGCGGTTCAGAATGAAAAAGTTTTTGTGATTGAAGTCAATCCTCGCGCGTCGCGGACGGTGCCCTATGTTTCCAAAGCGACAGGCGTGCCGCTGGCCAAGATTGCCGCCCGCCTGATGACCGGACGCAAGTTGCGCGAGTTCTTACCTGCGAATGTTGAGAATGGCCTCGACCTGGCCACCGGGGCAGGATACTTCGTCAAATCTCCAGTCTTTCCCTGGAACAAATTTCCGGGTGTGGACACCGTGCTTGGTCCGGAGATGAAATCCACCGGCGAAGTGATGGGCTCAGGCGACACATTCGGTGAAGCTTTCGCCAAGGCACAACTTTCCGCCGGACAGGCTTTGCCCACGCAGGGCACCGTCTTTATTAGCGTGATTGACCGGTACAAACAGGAATCCATTGAACTGGCACGGCGCTTTGTTGAAATGGGTTTCAGCCTGGTCGCCACGCATGGCACTGCCGATCGCCTGGAGCGCGCAGGCCTTGCAGTGGACCGCGTCTATAAAGTTAAGGAAGGCCGTCCTAACGTGGTGGATCTAATCAAGGGCGATCGCGTTCAACTTGTGGTGAATACCCCGCACGGCGCGGAACCATGGTTCGACGAAAAGGCCATTCGCCGGGCCGCGGTCACCAATCGCATTCCTACTATCACCACCATGGCGGCAGCCTGGGCCGCCGCGGAAGGCATTGCCGCACTGCAACGCAATGAAGTGAACGTGCGCTCACTGCAGCAGTGGCATGGGGAGCAGTCGGCACTCAGCATTCAGCATTCAGCCAAAAATAATTAAACCGCAAAGGTCGCAAAGGTTCGCGAAGGAATTCGGGAAACTCAGATCTTTCCTCACGGCGTTTGCGGTACATGTTTACCCGATCACTGGTGATCCCGCGGGCGCTGCGGAGTTTCGCATTAGTACACATATAGGCTCGTCTAGGTTCTCTGTCGGCATAAATCTAGCGTTTGCAGAAAACCGGCGACGATAGACTAGAATTCCCCTGTTTCATATCGTCCTCAGGAGATCACTTATGCGCCGGTACGCTCATATTTTATTTGCATTGCTTCTGTCAGTCGCTTCGGTTCTCGCCGTAGCGCAG
>DASXJO010000994.1:0-3667 GCA_036497385.1 Candidatus Angelobacter sp.
GTTGACGATGAAGGCCCGGGCATTCCGTCAGAACTGCGTGGCAAGGTGTTTGAAAAATTCTTTCGTGCTGGATTTCAGCCTGGTCTCGGGATGGGATTGGCCATCGCACGCGGCATTGTGCAGGCCCACGGCGGCAGAATATGGATTGAGGATGGTCCGGAACGAAAAGGAACAAGCGTGCAATTCATGATTCCACTGGACGATGCGCGTTTGAGCCAGACTGCGGAAAATAACATTCCACAGAACGCGGTTTCGCAAAAACACTTTCGGGAAAATAACGATGTCGCCGTGCTTCCCGATTCTTCCCGCGTAAGAACGTCCGGTGAACACTCATGACCGACGCTCCCCAAAAAATACTGGTTGTGGATGACGAAGCCCAGATCACGCGCGTCCTGTTGCGCGGGCTTGAATCCGCAGGCTATCAGGTGCGAGCCGCCAAGGACGGTCGCGCCGGCCTGGAAACGTTCCGCGCGTGGCCGCCCGACCTGGTCATTACCGATCTCTCCATGCCGGGATACACCGGACTGGAACTGTGCGAACGGATCCGGCAATTGTCTGACGTTCCGGTGCTGGTGCTCTCGGTGAAGGAAGACGAACCTACAAAGGTCAAAGCGTTTGACCTTGGCGCCGATGACTATGTTTCTAAGCCATTTGGCATGGCGGAACTTACGGCCAGGGTTCGAGCTTTGCTGCGCCGCTCAGCGGCCCCGCCGCAATCTGATGTTGCCTATGAAGCCGGTGATTTCAAAATCGACCCACAGCAGCGCCTGGTGGAAGTGAATGGCAAGGCCATCCATCTCACGCCCAAAGAGTACGACATGATTCAATATTTCCTGGCGAATCGCGGGAAAGTGCTCACGCATCGCGCAATTCTCACCGCAATCTGGGGCAGCAACAGCACGGAGCAGCCGGAATATCTGCGCGTATTCATCGCCAACATCCGTAAAAAAGTTGAGCAAGACCCGCGCTCGCCCAAGTACATCAAGACCGAGCCGTGGATCGGCTACCGGTTTGATCCTGAATAACTGCCTTTTCTTCCTTTTTTGCTGAAATCTTAATGCCTTCTTAATGCCCTGCGGACGTATGTTCAACGGTGGAGCAGGCATCATGAATGCAACGTTAGAAAAACTTCGTCGTCCGGCCATCCCGGTGTTTGTGGCAACCACCGTCATGCTCTCCTTCATTTCTTTCTGGCGGGCCGCGGCCATTGTGCTCGCTGATCTGGCGTCTTCGGCTTATTACGTTGGCGGCGATACGGAAAATGTTATCGGCAAAAGCGCCCCGTGGTTTGTTTTGGCCGTCATGCTTTTCAGCTATGCGGTGCGCGCTGTTTACATTGAATCCAGCAGCATGTTCGTCCGCGGCGGCGTCTATCGCGTGGTGAAAGAAGCCATGGGTGGCACGCTGGCCAAGCTTTCTGTTTCAGCTTTGCTTTTCGATTACGTTCTCACTGGCCCCATCAGCGCCGTTTCTGCCGGACAATACATGGCTGGCTTTGTGCAAGACCTGAGCGCCCGGCTGGGTCATCCTGTTCACGTCCCGACGAATGCTTTTGCCGCGGCATTTGGCGTGGCCGTAACACTATATTTCTGGTGGAAGAACATCGAGGGAATTCATGAGTCGAGCCAAAAAGCGCTGCGGATCATGCAGGTCACTACCGTGATGGTGGTGATTTTGATTGGATGGTGCCTTTTCACGCTCTCAAAAACTGGCTTCCATCTTCCGCCCGCTCCGCTGATCTCCAATATGAAGTTGAATGGCGATTTCTTTGGCTGGCTTTCCGGTTCCTGGTTTTCACATCTGACGTTTGTCGTCCTGCTGGTGGGGTTCGGCCACTCCGTGCTGGCAATGAGCGGCGAAGAATCTCTGGCCCAGGTAAATCGCGAAATACAGGCACCCAAGCTCAAGAATTTGGAGCGCGCCGGAGTGGTGATTTTCCTTTACAGCCTCCTGTTCACGTCGCTGGTCTCGTTCTTTGCCGTAATGATTATTCCTGACGGCATACGGCCAACGTACTTCGGCAACCTGATCAGCGGCCTTGCCATGTACATGACTGGCCCTTACAACCTCAAGCTGCTGTTCCAGGGCTTTGTGGTGATTGTGGGTGTGCTGATTCTTTCCGGCGCAGTTAACACCGCAATCGTAGGCGCCAACGGCGTGTTGAATCGGGTGAGTGAAGATGGCGTGCTCACGCCGTGGTTCCGCAGGCCACACAAAAAACATGGAACAACTTTTCGATTAATCAATTTGATCGTCGGCCTTCAGGTATTGACCATTGTCCTGAGTGGAGGAAACGTCTATCTGCTGGCGGCGCTTTATGCTTTTGGAGTTATCTGGAGCTTCGCGTTCAAAGCGTTGGCCGTGCTGGTGCTCCGCTTCACTCATAAGGAACCACGCGAGTGGAAAGTTCCCGGCAACCTCAAGATCGCCGGCACAGAAATCCCGATCGGGTTGGGCTTGATCGCTCTGGTGCTGTTTCTGGTCGCCGTAACCAATCTCTTTACCAAACCCTCTGCCACCATAGCAGGCGTCTCTTTCAGTGTCATCTTCTTTGCGATGTTCACAATTAGCGAGCGCTTGTCCGCGCGTGTCCGCAAAGACGCAGACCGGGTTGAGCAGTTTCGCGTGTATAGCAATCCGGAGCTAACCAACAAGGGGTTAAGCGTAAGGCCGGGGAACGTTTTGGTGGCTGTGCGCGACCCGGAAAATCTATCCTATCTGCGCGAAGTGCTGCAACGCACCGATACTTCCCGGCAGGACGTGGTGGTAATGACGGCACGGCTCTACCATCGCGAGCACTCTTTCAGCGGCAGCGCCACTTATGAAGCCAAAGACATCTTTGACCATTACGAGCAGGAATTGTTCAGCGCAGTTGTCTCTGCCGCGGAAAAACAGGGAAAGCCGGTTTCACTGCTTGTGGTGCCCGGCAGCAATGTGTTTGACACCATTCTGATGACGGCCCAACAGCTCCATTCTGACAAGGTGGTCACCGGGTATTCAGAAAAGCTTTCTCCCGATCAGCAAGGCAAGCTCACGGGTGACGCGTGGGAACATCTGCCTGAGCCCAAGCCTCGATTGTCACTGGAACTGGTTGATCGGACCGGCACCACGATTCAATATTGTCTGGGCCCGCACACGCCAACGCTACGTCCGGAAGACGTGCAACTGATGCATGCTATCTGGCTGGACTTGACCAAGGACCTTGAATTCAGCGGCCTTCATCACTATCACGTGGTGGCGCTGGCCTTGCGAGAGCTTCAGCTTAAGCTTAAGACCGGCGAACGAGAAGAGCTTCTACAGCAGCTCTCGCATGACATTGTGGGCCTCACAAACCATACCATGAACGGAGTTGGTGCGGCTGCAATGCACGATAAAAAGTTGTAACTTTCGGAGAAGATATGTCTGCTAAAGCCGTGCGATTTCTGTCAATCACCCTTGTCTTGTTTCTGACATTTATTCCGAGTTCTTCGCAAAGCCAGTCATCATCAGACAGCAGCAACAGCGGTGTTGTGTCTGATCATGACCACTTGTTGCTGGAAAAGATTGATCGGCTGGAGCGACGCATTGCTGAGTTGGAAGCACGGGCGGGGATTGAGTCCACGACCAAACAATCAGATACTCCCGTCGCCGAAAACGGCAATCTAACCCAGGAGACTTCTCAACCGGC
>DASXJO010000995.1:0-8042 GCA_036497385.1 Candidatus Angelobacter sp.
CGTATTCAGTACATCCTGCTTCGTCAGCCATGCGCGGCGCAGTTGCAAAATGCCATAGCGGATCTTTTCCATATGCGACGTGTGGTGCGCGTCAGTATTAATGATGAATTTCACGCCCTTGGCTTTGGCCATCCGTAAGTGCTGATCGCGCAAGTCAAGCCGATCTGGATAGGCGTTTTGCTCCATGGCCACTCCCGCTTTGGCGGCCGCCGCAAAAACTCTGTCATAGTCATAGCTAAAGCCGTCCCGCCGCAGCAGCATTCGGCCCGTGGGATGTCCCATCAATGAAGTGTTCGGATTCTCAATCACGCGCAGCAGGCGGTCGGTCATCTGCGCCGGTTCCTGGTTGAAGTGCGAATGCACGCTGGCAATCACAATATCCATTTGCTCCAGCACTGAGTCGGAAAGATCAAGTTCGCCATCGGCCAGTATGTCCACTTCAATACCGGCAAAGATCGTGATGCCTTCAATCTGCTTGGACGCCGCCCGTATTTTCTTGATGTGCTCTTCGGCGCGCTTGTCGTCCAATCCGTTGGCGAACGCCAGGTTCTTTGAGTGATCGGTGATGGCCATGTATTTATAGCCGCGCTCGCGTGCCGCCAGCGCCATCTCTTCAATGGTGCATTTGCCGTCGGTTTCGACGGTATGCATGTGAACGTCGCCCTGGATATCAGCTTGCGTGATCAAGTCCGGCAGCTTGTCTTCCGCTGCAGCTTGTATTTCGCCGCAATCTTCGCGCAGCTCCGGCGGAATAAACTTCAGGCCCAACGTTTTGTAAATTTCTTCTTCAGTCTTTCCGGCCACCCGCTTGTTGTCTTCCACGCGCACCAGGCCGTATTCATTGAGCGTGTAGCCCTGCTTGATGGCGCGCTGCCGCAGTTGGACATTGTGATTCTTGGAGCCGGTAAAGTACTGCATCGCCGCGCCAAAAGAATCCGGTGGAAGCAGACGCACATCCACCTGCATGCCGCTGCGCAATTTGATACTGACCTTGTTCTCACCCTTGGCCAGCACTTCAAGAATTCCCGGAAAGTTCACAATGCGCTCAATGACGGCATTTCGCTGAGAATCTGTTTCGCAGCATTTGCCTGTTACCAGCAGATCAAGATCGCCCACGGTTTCGCGGCCCCGACGCAACGATCCCGCCGGTGTGACTTTCTCCACGCCCGGCAGCCCAGCCAGAAAGTCCGTCATCTTGGTGGCAATTTCATCAGCGGTGTTCAGCAGAAAGCGCCCGGTGAGCTGCCGATAATTCTCAATGGATTTCAGGATCTTCTGTTCTGACTTTTCGCTCAGCCGCGGCAGCGTGCGCAATTTTCCTTCGCTGGCCAGCTTGGCCACACCTTCAACGTCGCAGATTTGAAAGGCGTCCCAGATCAGGGCGATGGTCTTCGGTCCCAGTCCGGAAATCTTGAGCAACTCCAGCATCGATGGCCGAAACTTTTGCAGCATCTCTTCATGCATGCCCAGCTTGCCGGTTTGCATCAGCTCGCGAATATTGGCCGACATCCCTTTGCCGATCCCCGGAATCGCCAGCAGCGCTTTTTCGTCCTGATAAAGCTCGGAGACCTGTTGCGGCCAGCCTTCCAGCGCTTCCGCCGCGCGTTCATAGGACCGTATGCGGAACGGGTCTGCCGACGCGACCTTCATCAGGTCGGCGGTTTCGTAAAAGATGTTGGCGATGGCTTTGTTGTCCATGGGGTCTGCACAATTCTAATTCACCACGGAGACGCGGAGGCACGGAGAAGAACAAAATTAGCCGCAGATTGCGCTGATAAGCGCAGATCAGAAGATGCTTAAGCAAATTGTCTATATCAATAAGCCGCACACTTGAAACCTGCAGGACTCTTGAGGCTCAGCTTCGAGTGGCGAACTGCACCTATAACATTTAAACCGATCTGTTTGATCTGCGTTCATCTGCGTAAATCAGCGGCAAATGTTTTGCTTTCTCAACGTCTCTGCGACTCTGCGGTGAAAAGCAGGGTTACGTGATAAAGTGAGCGCCATGCCAACGATCCAGGTCAACGGCGTCAAGCTCTTCTACAAAGAGTCCGGCAGCGGCCCGGAGACCATTGTCTTCTCCCACGGTCTGCTGATGGACCACACTATGTTTGAGCCGCAGCGCGCCGTCTTTGAGAAGCAATACCGGGTGATCGCTTACGATCACCGCGCCCAGGGCCAATCTGAAGACATAGGCCGCGGATATGACATGTCCACCATCGCCGACGACGCCGCCCTGCTGATTCGCGCGCTCAATGCGGCTCCCTGCCACTTCGCGGGACTCTCCATGGGAGGCTTTGCCGGCATGCGCGTGGCGGCGCACCATCCTGAATTGATACAAACGCTCACGCTGATGAATACCACCGCGACAAAAGAAAAAGCCGCGAACCGCATTAAGTACGCTTTTCTGGCACAGATGGTAAAGATTTTCAGTCCCGCCCCATTTACTTCAATTGCCGTTAAAGAACTTTTCGGTGAGACCACGCGCAGAAGCGCGGAACGTCGACCGATGCTGGAAGAATGGACAGGAAAGCTGCGGGCGCGTCCGCGCAACATCGCGCCGTCATTACTGGCGGTCATGAATCGCCGAGAATTCCGCGCCGACGAACTGGCCGCTATCCGGTGTCCGACGCTGATCATCACCGGCGAGGACGATACGGCCCAGCCGCCACGCAACTCAGCAAGCCTGATCTCGGGTATACGCGGCGCTCGTCATGTGAATATTCCTGGCGCAGGCCACAGCAGCTGCCTGGAAACGCCGGACGAGGTAACTGCAGCGATGCAGGAGCTATTGCAAAGCGCTGAGCAAGCTGCAGCCAACTGATTCCGTCGATGTCTCTGATCTGCCGCTGGCGCGCTGCGCGGACTTGCCCATAAATGCCCTTATAATCAGAGCAACTTATGAGAAGAGCTTTTTACACCATTCTGGCCTGTGTTTCTTTAATGCTAAGTGTGACTCTTGCCCTTGCCGCGCAATCACAGCAACCCGCGCCATCACCAAAGCCTGACGATATTCCAGTGACCGACGGAACGTCC
Source organism: Candidatus Angelobacter sp. (assembly GCA_036497385.1). Lineage (GTDB taxonomy): Bacteria > Acidobacteriota > Terriglobia > Terriglobales > Acidobacteriaceae > Angelobacter. The sequence goes on from DASXJO010000995.1 coordinate 3,037, forward strand.
GGTCCTTGTTCCATTGAATTCTCCGTTACCGACGGTGACGGCAAGCCGGTGTACGCGGCGCGCATTGATGTCCATCTGGCATATGGAGCGTTTGGCGCTCACAAGCTCGATATGGGTGTTTACACCAACACGCAGGGCAAAGCCAAATTTACTGGAATCCCTACCAAGGTAAAGAAGCCGCCAATTGAATTCAATGCAAAGAAAGATGATCTCGTCGGCCTTGCCACAATGGATCCAGCGACGGATTGCCAGGCCAAGCACGATATTGTGATGGACAAGAAAAGCAGCCATTAGCTATTAGTTTTTAGCTGTTAGCCGTTCGCTCCCAGCCGCATCGGGCACATTTCTCGGCTGGATGACTCCCAATCACTCGTTCTCGGAAGCGGAAACAGAATTGAGGATGGCGAGAGATTCAGCATCGCTCTTTCATATGTAGCAGGAAAGCGGTTGACCTTGCGGAAGTCACTGGCAGGCGCAGGAAAACGACCTTTAATCTTATCGTTTGAAGCGCGGAGGCGGGCGAAATCGTAGCCCGTGTTTTCTTTTGTGGTGCGCATTCTCGAAGGTCGCGTATTCTCCACTGTTTTTGGGCTTTCTTTCATAGCGTCAATGATCCTCGCTACTTAGGTCTGCTTTCGCCGTGCTGTTCCTCTTGTAATTGAAGTAATCCCAGATCACGAATTCTATAGAAGTATCTTTCTAATGGCTTTCCCGTGAGATGAAAGCAGCCGTAACGGCTGGGGTCCCTTTTAAAGAGATTCAGCAATGATTTCCGAATCGGTCTCTTTTTTTGCTCTAGTGTTTCATCGCGGAACTTCGCCCACTCATATGCGAATAAATCCGCAGCCTGCAAGGGAATCGCGTCTTTTTTTGGAAGGGCGGCGTGACCACCATAGCGAGATGCATCGCGCCAATCTGGAACCTGGGAAATAGTTTTTATAAATTCCAGCGCCTCGGCCTCAAACTTGTGACCCGCCTCAAACACGTAAGTAATATTGCCATGAACTCCTTGCTTGTCGATGAGGCGACCGATAACCATCATGCATAAATAAGCGCATATTGGGTACGCATGGGCAAACCCACGTATCCATTTAGGAGTAAGAAGATTGACTTCATTGACATTGCATGAAACAGCCACTCCAGCAGTTACACGGTCGTTTACAATTGAAACTGCCTCTTTCAGCATGCGATTACATTCGTCTCTGCTGATGTCCTTAAATGCCTCCCGCCGATGTGCCATATCGACCATATGGAACCCGCCTGTCTTTTCAAACAACCGCGTCCACTCTTTTTTGAACTTCTTCGCCTGCTCTGGAGCAAAAGCATAACCAGCAATACAAAAAATACCGCTGGGGCGTTCGCTTTCGTCAAAGTATGCTTCAAGCATCAAGAACCGACCGTTAAGAGGAACAAACTCGAGCAGCGAATCAAAAAGCCTCAGTTTTCAGTTTTGCACATCATAAGGGGTCTCCTTGGTTAGCGAAGTAATTTATTGCGCCCAATTAGGCCTTGTTTTCCACACACTTACACAGCAACGATGAGCCGCCCAAATCGCTATAATTAGAAGACAAGCTCACGAACCGCCCATGTCTGAATTCGTCCATCTCCACTTACATACCGATTACTCTCTGCTGGACGGCGCCTGCGGCGTCCCGGGGCTGATCAAGCGCGTTGCCGACATTGGCCAGAAAGCCGTGGCGATGACCGACCACGGAAACATCTATGGCACCGTGGAGTTTGTGGAGGAAGCGCAGAAGAAAAACATCAAGCCGATCGTCGGCTGCGAGCTTTACGTCTGCAAGAAAGATGACCATCGCGCCCCGCCGGAAGGCGATACCTACAACCATCTGCTGGTACTGGCGGAGAACGAAGAGGGTTATCGCAACCTCATGAAGATCACCTCTGAAGCCAGCATGCATGGTTTCTATTACAAGCCACGCATCAGCAAAAAGTTTCTCGCGGATCATTCCAAGGGGCTCATCGGCCTCAGCGGCTGCCTGGCCGGAGAAGTCTGTGAAAACCTGCTGGAAGGGAAGTACGAGGCCGCTCGCGGCGCTGCCAGCTTCTACCGTGAGCTTTTTGGTAAAGACAATTTCTTCATGGAAATCCAGGACCAGGGCCTCCCCGAAGAACATAAAATTCACGCCGATCTCTTTCGCCTGGAAAAAGAGCTGGGCATTCCTATGGTGGCTACCAATGACAGCCACTATCTGTGTGAAGACGACGCGCACGCGCAGGACGTGCTGGTCTGCGTGCAGACAGGCAAGTCCGTCAACGATACGAACCGGCTGAAGTTCCATGGCAACCAGTTTTTTGTGAAGACCGCGGACGAGATGAAGCAGCTCTTCAACGGCCGTGAGGATGTGCTGAAGCAATCGTTGGCAATTGCCGAGCGCTGCAATTTCAAGCTGAACAAGGTCAAGAATCCTTTTCCTGAATTCGTGGTGCCAGACGGCTACACGCTGGATAGTTATTTTGAGCACGTAGCGCGCGAGGGTTTTGCCCGCCGATGGGAAAGCCTGGGCGTGATTGAAGCCGCAGGGCGGCTGAAGAAATCGCGCGGTGATTATGACCAGCGGCTGGCTCGAGAGATCGCCATCATTCAGCAGATGAAGTTTTCCGGATACTTCCTGATCGTGTGGGACTTCATCCGCTACGCGCGAGAAAATTCCATTCCCGTTGGTCCGGGCCGCGGCTCGGCCGCCGGAGCGCTCGTCGCCTATGCAATGGGAATCACGGACATTGATCCTCTCCAGCATGAGCTGCTGTTTGAGCGCTTCCTGAATCCTGAGCGCGTTTCGCTGCCTGATATCGATATCGACTTCTGCATGAACCGTCGTGGCGAGGTCATCAACTACGTTACGCAGAAATACGGCCGTGAAAACGTGGCGCAGATCATCACTTTTGGCACCATGGCGGCCAAAGCCGCGATCAAAGATGTGGGCCGCGCCATGGACATCCCTTATGCTGACGTGGACCGAATAGCCAAGATGGTGCCCAATACCATTGGGATCACGCTGCCCCAGATTCTTGATGACCCCGGCCCGCTGCAGGAAGCTTACGAAAAAGAGATTCAGGTGCGTGAGCTGATTGATACCGCGCTTAAGCTTGAGGGCCTAGTGCGCAACTCAGGCGTGCACGCTGCCGGCGTGGTGATTTCACCCAAGCCGCTCACTGAACTTCTCCCGCTGCACAAGACGAAAAATGACGAAATTGTAACCGCCTATGACATGAAGGCGATCGAGAAGATGGGCCTGCTCAAGATGGATTTCCTTGGGCTCACCACGCTTACCATCGTTGACGATGCGCTGAAGCTGATTGCGCAGCGCGGCACGGCCATCGATCTGGAAAAGATTCCACTCGACGATCCCAAAACCTACGAAAGCGTTTTTCATACCGGGCTAACTTCCGGCATCTTCCAGTTTGAATCCGGCGGAATGACGGATGTGCTGCGGCGCTACAAGCCAAGCTCAATTGACGATCTTACGGCCCTCAATGCTTTATACCGCCCCGGCCCAATTCAGGGTGGGATGATCGATGACTTTATTGATCGCAAGTGGGGACGCAAAAAAGTTGAGTACGAACTGCCGCAACTGGAACAGCTGCTGAAAGAGACGCTCGGCGTCATCGTCTATCAAGAACAAGTCATGCAGATCGCGAACGTGCTGGCGGGCTATTCGCTGGGTGAAGCCGACTTGCTGCGTCGAGCGATGGGCAAGAAGAATATCGAGGAAATGACAGCCCAGCGACAGCGCTTTGTAAAAGGCGCGGTGGAGCGTGGCTTCCCGGAAAAGAAGATTGTCAAAATCTTTGACCTCATGGAGCAGTTCGCCGGATACGGATTCAACAAATCGCACTCAGCGGCTTACGCTCTGCTGGCTTATCAGACGGCGTATCTCAAGACGCACTATCCCGTGGAGTTCATGGCGGCCTTGCTGACCTCGCAAATGGGCAATACCGATAACGTGGTCAAGTACATCAACGAATGCCGTGAGATGGAAATCCCGGTCGAGCCGCCGAACATCAACGTGAGCGACGCTTATTTCACGCCGCACGACAACGCCATCCGCTTTGGTCTGGCGGCAGTTAAGAACGTTGGACGCAACGCGATTGAGTCAATCACTTCAGCCCGCAAAGAGCTTGGACGGTTCAGTTCGATCTTTGAATTTTGCGAGAAGGTTGATCTCCGCCTGCTGAATAAGCGCGTACTGGAATCTTTGAACAAAGCCGGCGCGCTGGATGACTTTGGCTATCGCGCACAGATCATGGCAGTGCTCGACAAAGCCATGGAACGCGCACAGAAGACGCAGCACGACGCAGCTATGGGCCAGCACGGACTCTTTGGCGTGTTCCAGGAAGAAGAATCGAATGGCTCAGGAGAGAAACTGCCCAATGTTCCTGAGTGGGATGAACATCAGCGCCTGGCCAATGAGAAAGAAGTCCTGGGCTTCTTTATCACGGGCCATCCGCTGGAAAAGTACAAGGACAAGCTGGAAGATTTCCGCGCATTGTCAGTGGAAACCATCAGCGCCATGACCAAGGGAACTGACCGCGACGAGATCAACACCGCAGGCATGGTTTCCAACGTTCGCGTGTTGAAATCGCGCAAGGGCGATCTTTACGCACAGGCAGTGCTTGAAGATATGACCGGGACCATTGAAGCCGTGGTTTTCCCTGACGCTTATAAGCGGCTGGCGACCATCCTGAAGCAGGAAATTCCCATGCTGGTGCGCGCCAGCGTGCGCGTGGAAGAGGGCTCCAACCCCAAAGTGATCATTACTGGATTGCAGCCACTGGAAGAAGCCAAGCCAAAGCTGCCGCGCTCGATACGCATCCGCGTGCCGCTGGATACCGCTACGGAAGCTACGGTCGACGCGTTGCATGCCATTTGTGACGAGCGTAAAGGCGAGGCCAAGGTGTTGTTTGACGTGGAACGTACCGGCGACTTCATGGTGGTGATGGAAGCGGAAAGATATAATATTTGTCCAGACCGCAGTTTTATTGCC
>DASXJO010000996.1:0-11504 GCA_036497385.1 Candidatus Angelobacter sp.
CGACTCCGTCCTCCGCGTCGCCCTACGGGCTCCGCTCCGGAACGGAGTCGCCGACAGAGAACGAAGGAAGAAGCTAAAGTTTGAAAAAGGGGACATTTTAATCGAGGTAAGAATGGGGACATTTTAAAAGTGGTTTGACACATGCCGTTTTTTGTCTTGACAGTCTGGGCGAACAAATGGTATATTCAAAAATTCGCTCCAGAGCGAAAAGATAGTGCGGTTCTTTGACAAATTAGCTGTTAGCGACTGGCTCCTAGCCCTTAGCCAGAAAACGTAAGCTCCTAAGGAACACTGAGGAAAAGCTCTGAACTGTACGCCAAACTGGGGTGAATCGCTGAAGTCTACGCCAATCTGGGATGATCTGGGATGGCATCGCTCAACCCTACGCCAATCTGGGATGACCGGGGGAGGGGGGAAGGGCCATCGCGTGATCCGGTGATTGGGGCACTTGGGATCAGGATGGGATGACCTCAGCTAACTGCTTTGCAATCCTAATTGGGGTGCCGGGGAGGGGTGACGGTCCTTCACACCACCACCGCTTGCTGCTTACTCGACATCTCAAGCTCAATCGCCTGCTTGAAATAGTCCATTGAGAGTTTTAGCCCCTGCTCCAGATCGATCTTCGGCTCCCAGCCCAGCAGCCGCTTCGCTTTGCTGATGTCCGGACGCCGCTGCTTAGGATCGTCCTGCGGCAACGGCTCATAGACAATTGGGCTCTTCGATCCAGTGACCTTCAGGACAAGCTGCGCGCATTCCAGAATCGTGAACTCCACCGGGTTGCCGATGTTCACGGGATCGTGCTCGTCTGATTTCGACAAGCGCATAATGCCATCCACTTCGTCACTCACATAGCAGAAGCTGCGTGTCTGCCGCCCGTCGCCGTAAACCGTGAGCGGATCTCCGCGGAGGGCTTGCTTCATGAAGTTGGAAACCACGCGGCCATCATTCAATTGCAGCCGCGGCCCATAGGTATTAAAGATGCGAAGGATGCGCGTATCTACTTTGTGGTAGCGATGGTAAGCCATGGTCGCGGCTTCAGCAAAGCGCTTGGATTCGTCATAGACCGAGCGTGGGCCAATTGAATTTACATGTCCCCAATACGTCTCTTTCTGCGGATGCTCCAGAGGATCGCCATAGCATTCAGAGGTGGAGGCGATCATGTACTTGGCGCCATACTTCTTTGCCAGATCCAGCGAATGAAATGATCCCAGCGAGCCGACTTTGAGCGTCTCAATGCCGTGTTCCATGTAGTCCACCGGGCTGGCCGGCGACGCGAAGTGAAAGACGTAATCTACGGCGCCCACGTCATAAGGCTCATTCACGTCCTTTTGCACAAACTCAAAGCGCGGCTCATTTTTCAGGTGGGCGATGTTGCGCAGGCTACCGGTCAGCAGATTGTCCACGCACACAACGTGGTTGCCTTCAGCCAGCAGCGCATCGCAAAGGTGCGACCCCACGAATCCCGCTCCGCCCGTAACCAATACCCTCATAGAAATTTTCCCTCTCACCAAATTCTGTCATCCTGAGCGCTGCCCGAAGGAGCGCAGCGACAAAGGGCGAGTCGAAGGACCCCGAGAATATGTCATCCACCCATGCCGTTTCAGGGAGTTCTCACGAAACATCCCGCAATGAATTTCTTTCTCACCGGGTGGAGCAGGCCTTCAGGCCTGCGTCAAAACAACACAAAACTCAAAGGGCTTTAGCCCCTGCCCATTCTACCGCTGTCCCGCTGCCATGCTGCTCATTGTGTTGTTGCCGCCGCAGTGACCTATGCTGCGTTCCACGTCGGTGCCTTCTTCATAGTCATTCCAGGTTTCCACCAGCAGATACGGCGCCGCGTTTTGCGATCCATAATATTTGCGGAACACCCGCAGCACGTCTTCAAATGTCTTGCCGCATCGATAAGCAATGTGCCGGTTCCGGCTCCATGATGCTTTGCTATCGTCAAAGCCCGGCCACACCGCGCCCACTGCAATCTTGTCCGGATGGTGCTCCTGCATGTTGCGATAAAAATAATTCAGGTAATCTTCGCCATAGTTGCTGCCGTCGCGTGCCCAGCCGTCTTTGCCCGGCTGCACCCACGCATAATATCCGTCAAAGGCGTCTGGATACTTGTCGCTCATGTCCTTATAGATCAAGAGCGGCGGATCGGGCCATGACCGTGTGACCTGCCGTATGCGGTTCCAGTCCGTGTTGGAATCTTTGGGAAAAATAAAGATCACTGGCTTCCCGTTATAGCGTAGATAAGCGGAGCGTGAAGGCCCAGCCTGCGGACTAATATAACGATCATAAAGATATTGCAGGTCCACGATCACCGCGTCCGTGTCATAGCCGGGATGGTCAACCGCTTCGTCATACTGCGCCGCCACTTTAAAACTGGGATCGGCGGCGGCGGCCTGCTGCATCAGCCCGTAAGCCTGGTCTTCAAACTCCTTGCGCGGGCCATACCAATTCACCACAAACCCGCTGATGTTCAGCTCTTTGGCCTTGGCAATCTGCTGCCGCAGAACGTTGGGATCATGGCAGGAATAGCCGACATTAATATGGGCGCTCTGTCCGAACCATGGCTGATAAACCGCCAGTAGCCGCGGACTGCCTTCCGGTGCGCGTCCCTGCGCCGCCAGCGAGTCGCGAGGATTGATCTTGGCTGCGCAGCCCGTCGCGCCGGCTATCATCAACAGAGAGAGCATGGCCATGGCTAGCAGCGCGATTATCCTGAAATCTGCGGTGCGCCGGAGGCGCGAAAGCGCTTGCCGCCCAAAGCTGGCGCGGCCCAACTTTCGCCGGTCCCAACTTCGCGTGTCGAGGCGTGGATTCAGCTTGAAGAAAATTGCCTTGGAAATAGAGATAAGAGTGCCCTTCATGACCTGCCAACAGCCGTATGAGTTAATTTATTACTCACAGTTGGATGAAAAAGCAGCAGTTTGGGATGGATAGGGAGGTGGATGGACGCGTGGCCTTAAAATTCCTTGGCTTTGGTGTGCCTTTGCGTTCTTCGCGCCCTTTGCGGTGAATAGCTTCTGCATCCCTTCGCCATCTACGCCGTACCTCCAGCCGTTGTGCCCGTTACACATCCGCTGCGTATTCTGTTAGCTTGAAATTGGATGATTTCTTTCTCCAATATCAATAAGCAGTACGGCAAACAGCTGGTTTTTGTCGACGCCTCATTCCAACTCAACCCCGGTGAAAAGGTCGGACTGGTCGGTCCCAACGGAGCAGGCAAGACCACGCTCTTTCGCATGGTGGTGGGCGAAGAAGAGCCTGACGAAGGCGAAGTTTCCGTCCCCAAGCGCCTCACCATCGGCTATTTCCGCCAGGACGTTGAAGAGATGTCCGGGCGCTCCGTGCTGGATGAAGCCATTGCCGGCAGCGGGCGCGTAGGCGACCTTCACCATGAGCTTGAGGCCTTGCAGCATGAAATGTCCGATCCCTCCAAAGCCGACGAGATGGACCGTATTCTGGCCCTCTTTGGTGAAGTCCAGGAAGAATATGAGCATCTTGGCGGATACGCGCTTGAGGCGCAGGCGCGCGAAGTGCTCCACGGCCTGGGCTTTAAAGACGACCAGATTGATGGCGACGTGGGCGCGCTTTCTGGTGGATGGAAGATGCGCGTCGCGCTGGCCCGCGTTCTTCTCGGCCGCCCCGATGTTCTGCTCATGGACGAACCCACGAACCATCTTGATCTTGAATCCATCATCTGGCTGGAGCAGTTCCTTAAGTCATTTCAGGGCGCGCTGCTCATGACTTCGCACGATCGTGAGTTCATGAACCGCCTGGTTTCCAAGATCGCAGAAATCGAGTCCGGCGAGATCATCAGTTACTCCGGCAACTATGATTTCTATGAGCGTGAGCGAAACATTCGTTCAGCCAACCAGCAGGCGGCGTTTGCGCGACAGCAGTCCATGCTGGCCAAGGAGCAGCGCTTTATCGATCGCTTCCGCACGCACGCCGCCAAAGCCGCGCAGGTGCAGAGCCGCATCAAGGCCTTGGATAAGATAGAAAAAATCGAATTGCCCAAAAAACGCCAGATCGTGAAGTTCGAGTTCCGTCCGCCGCCGCGTTCCGGTGAGCAGGTTGCCGTGATTGAAGACCTGCACAAGAGCTACGGTCCACGCGTGATCTATGACGGCTTCAATCTCACCATCCGCCGTGGTGAGCGATGGGCCGTGATGGGCAGGAACGGCGCGGGCAAAACCACGCTGCTCAAGATGATTGCCGGCGCGTCGCAGCCTGATTCCGGCTCAGTCCGCCTGGGCGCGAGCCTGTACATGGGCTATTTCGCGCAGCAGTCTCTTGATGTCCTTGATCCCGATCTCACCATCATCGAGCAGTTGCAGCGCGATTTTCCGCATGACGGTCTTGGCTCATTGCGCAATCTTGCCGGCGCGTTCCAGTTTTCCGGCGACGATGTCGATAAAAAAATCCGCGCGCTTTCCGGCGGCGAAAAATCCCGGCTGGTGATGGCCTTGATGCTCTATAACCCGCCGAACTTTCTTGTCCTCGACGAGCCCACAAACCACCTCGACCTGGCGACGAAAGAGATGCTGGTGGAAGCGCTCAAGGATTTTGAAGGCACCATGATTTTCGTTTCGCATGATCGCATGTTCCTGCGCGGCCTGGGCTCGCGCGTTCTGGAACTCGGCGGCGAAAGCGGCACGGAGCGCAGTCCGCAGGTCTATCCGGGATCGTATGTTGAATACGTGCAGAAGATCGGCCATGAAGCGCCTGGGATTTACGCTTAGGTCCTGTTTCAATTTTTAGTGCGCCTTAATCAATCGTCATCCCGAGGGCCGGTTAAGCGAGCCGGCGCTTTCTTCAGCCGGCGAGTAGGACCGAGGGACCTTGTGTTTGTTGGTGCCGGGAGGGGGAGTCGAACCCCCAAGACCCGAAGGTCGGCGGATTTTGAGTCCGCTGCGTCTGCCAGTTCCGCCATCCCGGCTAAAAGAAAGGCAGCTGGATATCAGCATTCTAGCATGAGCGATGAGAGAACGTTGTGGGATGCTGGGAAGCGGTACGGGCATAATTCGGACTTGATTGTGAATTATGAGTGTAATCGCCTGTTCTCCCAACATCCGTGGAACTCTCGTCCAATACAGCGTATATTCTTGAATTCGAAACGTGGAAAGTGACGGGGAAGGGGTGTAAGTGAAGACACAACGACTGTGGAGGCTGGCAATCGTGCTGCTGTGTACCGTTCTTGCTCATGGCAAGGAGAACGCAGCCGCGACGGCTAGATATGAGAAAACACTGCAGCAACTCAAAGCCGGCGATTTGAAAATGATTTCAAGGCGTTGCGCATCGACTGTGCTGCAAGCAAATACCAATGTGAGGCCGACTCCGACGATATTAAGCGGCTGTTCTCTTTTCTCCACGACAAGAAGTTCGACCAAGCGCTAAAGAAGGTCAATCAACTCCTGGACAGGGTGTTTGTCGATGCCGATCTGCACTACATCGCTTTCGCCGCTAACTCGGAATCCGGAAATAAAGAGAAGGCAGAATTCCACAAGGCGGTTATACGAGGCATCTTGGATTCAATCCAGGAGAATAAACACGGCCAGTCAGAAGAAGACGCATTCGTGGTCATTAATGTTCATGAGGAATATACCTTCCTTCGATTCAGCCATATGCAGGTGACCCAGCAAAGGCTGGGTCACAAGGACGGTCATACCTACGACATCATGGTTTGCCAGGACGGGAACGATAAAGGGCACGAAGTAACCGCATATTTCAACGTCGATATTCCGACACAGAGTTTGAGTGACGCTTTGGCGAATTAAGCGGTCCGCTTCTGTGGAACATTTGGGCGGCATGTTCTAATAGGCATTGCGGAACTGCTGGCAAATCGCGGTCACATCGCACTAGCAGCACAAGTAAAAACTTATGGGATGGCTAGGCTCAATATTGCGCATGCTCGCGCCAATCGCGGTGGAGCACGGCGGAAATGTCTTACGCGATTCGCTCAGGTCTCGCGCTGTCCAGGGACAAGCCTCAACCGCCGCGCCTTCCGGCCCTGATCCTGTGCAACTGCTTGCCGCCGACGTTGACCAAATCAAAGGCTACGTGCTGCAGCTCAAGTCTGATCTTGAAACGCTCAACAATGTGGCTGCCGGACGTGAAGAGCGCCTGCGCCGCTGGCTGCTGGCGCTACTGGTCTGGAACATTCTATTGACGATTGGTCTCGCGATCTTCGCCGTAGTCGCGTTGCGCCACTAACTCCTCCATGAGATTTCAGTTCGATGTCATCATTCTCGGCGGCGGCGCGGCCGGCCTGATGTGCGCCATTGAAGCCGGCAAGCGCGGACGGCGCGTGGCTGTGCTGGAGCGGGCCGAGCGCATCGGCAAAAAGGTACTCATTTCCGGCGGCGGGCGTTGCAACTTTACCAACCTGCATTGCCGACCTGAAAATTTCATTTCCGCCAACCCGCACTTTGCCAAGTCAGCTCTGGCGCGGTACACGCCCGCCGACTTTATTGCCCTGGTGGAGAAACACGGCATTGCCTATCACGAGAAAACTCTCGGCCAGCTTTTCTGTAATGGTCCGGCGCAGCAGATCGTGACCATGCTGGAAGCGGAGTGCCGCGCAGCCGGTGTGCGGATTCAGACCAATGTGAACGTGGAGCGCGCGTCGAAAGAAGACGGCTTTCTGCTACGCGCTGACGACGACAAATTCCACGCCGAGTCACTGGTTGTCGCCACCGGTGGCCTCTCGATTCCCAAGATGGGCGCTACAGGATTCGGTTACGACTTGGCTCGCCAGTTTGGACTGAAGATCGTGGAGCCCCGGCCGGCACTAGCGCCGTTTACTTTGAATAAAGATGACGCGGCGCATTTCTGCGATGTTGCCGGAGTTTCGGCTGAGGTTGTCGCCTCGATTGGTGTGCAAAGCTTTCGAGAGAAGATGCTCATCACGCACCGCGGCCTGAGCGGCCCGGCCATCCTGCAAATATCTTCTTATTGGAAACCGGGACAGCCGGTTTCGCTCGACTTGGCGCCGGAGCGCGACTTGACCGCTGAGCTGCGTGATCCGAGAGCTCGGCGCGACATAGCTTCGGCAAAAGCTGCTTTCCGCAATGCGTTGCCCACGCGCTTGGCCGAGCGCTGGCTTGACGTGTATCCGCCGCAGGGATGGAGCAATCATGCACTTGACGAACTGGAGCGGCGCGCGCACAACTGGCAGATCACACCGGCAGGCACGGAGGGCTATGCGAAAGCTGAAGTCACCGCGGGCGGCGTGGACACGAATGAGCTTTCCGCCAAAACTATGGAAACCCGCAAAGTGCCAGGGCTGTATTTCATCGGTGAAGTAGTGGACGTCACCGGCCATCTCGGCGGTTTCAATTTTCAGTGGGCCTGGGCGTCAGGATTCAGTGCGGGGCAGGCGGCGTAAGCTTAAGCATCCACCCTCAGCGCATCCACAGGATTCAACTGTGCTGCGGCGTTTGCGGGTCGATATCCGAAGAGCACTCCAACGCTGGTGGAAAGCAGCAGTGCGAAGAATACCGCGGTCCATGAGACTGAGAGCGGCACTGCGCTTTCAGTCAGCCCAACGGCAAACCAGATCGTCGCCCACGCGATAATCACGCCAATAATCGCGCCGGACAAGCTGATGAACGCAGCTTCCAAAACAAACTGCAACCGGATTTCTGCTGTGCGCGCGCCCAGCGCCTTGCGAATCCCAATCTCATGCGTTCGCTGGGCCACATTCACAAACATAATGTTCATAATGCCGGTCCCGGCGGTAATCAGGGTGAGCACCGCCACTCCCATCAGCACCAGGCTCATGGCCAGAGAAACGGTGTGTACCGTGCCCAGCACTGACGAAAGGTTCTGCACTTCATAGCGCGCCGCCTTGCGATGCCGGCTGTGAATCAGCCGCGCCATTTCAGATGTCATCGCGGGCACCTCGTCGGATGAAGCAGATTGGGCGTAGATGACCTGAAAAAAATCGTCGCCCGTAATAGTCTTGATCAACGGGAACGGAATCAATACGGTTTCATCCTGGATTTCCGATTGCCCGAACGTAGGCACGCCTTCGCGAAATACGCCGATGATAGTGCAGCGCAGATGCTCCAGTTGCAGTGGATGGCCCACGGCTGTCTCGCCATTAAAAATATCGGCCGCAATGTGCTCCGTCACCAGGCAGACCTTGGCGCGGGAAACAAAATCTTCCGCATCAAAGTAGCGGCCGGAAACCATCACCAGCTTGCGAATCTTCTGAAACTCTTCCGTCACGCCCACCAGGCGCGCGCGCACCACCTTGCCACGCAGCTTGAAGTCGAAAGGATTATCGTAAGTTCCGGCGGCAGCCGTGACCATCGAAAGCGATTGCCGCACTGCCGCCAAGTCGCCGGCTGAAAGTTCGTCGCCCGGTACGGCAGGCACGCCGTTTCGGTCCAGCGCGGCGTAAGCCAGGTTCGCGCCAATGCCTTCAATCTGCCCCACAACGTAAGCTTTTCCGGTCGAGGCAATCGTAATCACCAGCACAATTGCGGCGCTGCCAATCATCACGCCCAGCATGGTTAGGAACGCCTTTACCTTGTCCACGCCAAGCGCGTGCAGTGCCAGCCGAATGCTCTCTTGCCATTGCATCATTCGTTTGTGCGACCTCAGGGAATCGCCAGATTGGTGAAAAGGTAGTTACCGGCATTTTCCGCCACCACGTGCAAATTGGACTGGCCGACCAGACTCTCAAGACGAGTTTTTTCGCTTCCGTACGCCAGCAGGTAACAGCGCGAGTGCGCCTGCCACAACGCAACGAACTTCGCATCGTCGATGAATACATTCGGCGCGCCCGGCGCGTACGATCCGTATTCAAGGTTGTTGGTGCGGCCATTGAGCAGCAGGGCAGTCCGTCCGGTATAGAAGAAGACGGAGGAGAAAGCGTAGTAGGCGTTCGCTTCCACCAGTTGTCCCGGCGGGGACTTCATCAGGCTTTGCGCCAGCGGATACGAGCCGAGATAGCCGTCAAAGCGGACCAGCGCCAGCCGCGCCGCCTGAAAGAAAATGACCATTCCAATGGCGACCGCCACCACGCTTTTGCTGATGTTGTTGCGCCAGAGGGCCAATCCCAGCGCGATAGTGGCAAACGCAATAACGGCCACGGCCAGCGGCAGCTTCAAATAGGCGAACGCGTTCAGCGTGAGATCGCCCATGTGCCCCATGGAGAGCGTGTACATCTCCGGATGTTGCGTAAGGGCCTGGGCAATGTCGCCGTTCGCGGGCAGCCGCCACACCATAATGAGAACGATTGCCAGCGCCAGACAAGCCACGCTTGAAATGCCCTGCAATATCCGCGTTCCCAGGCGCACACGAGTTGTCTCGGAAGCCATTGCCGAGCCAAGCAGCAAAGCGAGTGCAGGATAGATGGGCATGGAGTAATACTCCTGCGTGGTGGAGAAAGTGAAAAACACCATCACCACTCCGATCCAGCAAACTGCCATCAGCCTCGCTCGGTCGGCGCGAGATGGTGCGCGGTAAGACTCTTGCAGCGCAGCCGGCAGATATGCTGACCAGGGAAACAGCCACACCAGATTCAGCAGCCAGAACCACACGCGCGGCACGGTGTTGTAGTCGCGCGGGTAACGCATATTCAGGAAGCGCAGAAGATGTTCATTGAAAAAATAGAACCAGAAGAAGCCCCGATACTCACCGGGACCGCTGTGCAGAGAAAACGCAAATGTAGGCTGATTGTTGATGGCCGCAAGAATGTGCCAGGGTGCGGCAATCATCACAGCGACGGCCGCGACTAGCCAGAGATCGAGCTTTTTCCATGCAACTCTGCGGAACAATTGGCGCGTGACTGCCATAAACATAAGGCCAGCAAGAACCGGAAACACAACGGCAACCAAGCCTTTGAGCAACAGCCCTGCACCAAAACACAAGCCCATAATCACGGCCCAGCGATGCGGATGTTCCTCATCGGTCTCAAGCAGGCGCAGCCATGCCCAGATTGCTCCAGTGATGGTGAGTGTGAGCATCGCGTCGGGAATCAGGATGCGAGTAAAAAGAAAAAGCCCGATGGAAGTTGCCAGCACAATGCCCGCAAACATCCCTGCTCTGTCATCGAAGGCCCAACGGCCAAAGCGATAAGTAACAAAGCACAGCAGCACCACGGCCAGGGCCACCGGCAGTCGCGCCGCCCAGTCATGCACGCCAAAGATTTTGTAGGAAGCCGCCATCATCCAATAAACCAGCGGCGCTTTTTCCAGGTAGGCAACGCCATCCAGGCGCGCGGTGACATAGTCACCTGAAACAAGCATGTTGCGGGCGATCTGCGCCTGCACGGCATCCACATCATCCATCAGGCGCGGAGGGCTGACGATATTTATGAGGAAAACGAAGCAGGCTACGGCTACAACGATCCAACCTGATCGAGAAGCGTGGGGACGGCTTCGCTCGGAGCCGCTTCGCTGCTCCCCAGACCCACGTTCCACTGCTTCATCCACAACAACAAGACCATCAGACCCCATAAGTGATACCCCAGATTTGTTTTTCGCTCCAGATGATCGCTGAGCAACTGCTCCATGGCGTTCCAGTTGAATAACCCGGTGGCGCGCACGGCGTCTTCTGAGAGCGTGTCCAGCAGAATGGGCCGCAGCACGCTGCGGAACCAATCGTGGACGGGAATGTCAAAACCAATCTTTGGACGCCGCAGAATGTTGGGCGGCAACTTGTTATGCATCAGGCGGCGCAAGACGTATTTTGATTGCGATCCCTTCAGCTTCAAGCGTTCAGGCAGCCGCGCGGCAAAGTCCACAATGCGCGGGTCCAGAAATGGCGGACGCGCTTCCAGCGAGTGCGCCATGCTCATCCGATCAACTTTGTAAAGGATATCGTCGGCCAGGTAATAACGCTGATCAAAGTCTAAATAGCGCTGCAAGCCAGGCTTTCTCGTCATATTTTGCAACACCGAGTTCAGCGGGTCAGCATCGGCGAAGCGGAAGAACTGGCGCTTTTCACCTTCAGTAAATGTCCCATTCCAGAAAACGTGCGCCATCTCCGGCGAAAGCAGCGATCCTTGCAGAAAGCGTTTGACCTTGTATTCAAAGCTGATCTTGTCGTCAGAAACCGGCAGAATGCCTGCGCATTTTAGCGCGGCCCGCCGCAAACCTGCAGGGACATGGCGGGCCATGGCGGCATAGCGGTCAGCCTTGTAAGTAAGATAGCCCGCAAAAAGTTCGTCGGCACCCTCGCCCGTGAGCACCACAGTTACATCTTTGCTGCTCATCTTTGCCAGGAACCACGCCGGCAGCGCGCCTGCGTCGGCGCTGGGCTCGTCAGAGTAATAGGCCATCTTCTCAATGGCATTTTCTAGGTCCGCAGTTTCATCCAGGTCAAACTCGGTGTGCTTGCTGCCAAAGTGGCGGGAAGTTTCCGCGATGGAAGCGCTCTCGTCAAACGAGCGCCCCTTAAAAGTTATCGAGAAAGTGCGAAGCTCTGCGGTGCCTGCTTCCGCCGCGTAACGCAGGATGGTAGAAGAGTCGAGTCCGCCGCTCAGCCATATT
>DASXJO010000997.1:0-1893 GCA_036497385.1 Candidatus Angelobacter sp.
TTGAGCGTCGGTTCCCTGCTCGTGGTCATGGCATATGTGGTGCAAATGTACCAGCCACTTCAGGCACTCAGCACCAAGTCCTCTGACTTGCAGACTTGGCTTGTAAGCCTGGAGAGAACATTTGCACTGCTGGACCAGCCTCCCGAGATTGCAGAAAGCCCGTTCGCGATTCCCCTGGCACACGCACAAGGCAGAGTTGAGTTCAGGAATGTCTCATTTCATTACGGCAAGAGCCTTCAAGGACTGCAAAATATCTCCTTTTTGATTCCCGCAGGCGCGCGTGTGGGAATTGTTGGTGGTACGGGCGCGGGCAAGACTACTCTCCTGAACTTGATCATGCGGTTTTATGATCCAGTGGAAGGGCAGATCCTGCTGGATGGCGTTGACATCCGGGAATATCGGATCGCCGATCTCAGACGCCAATTTGCAACGGTGCTGCAGGAGCCGGTATTGCTCGATGCCAGCATCGCCGAAAATATCGCATATGGCAAGCTTACGGCGAGCGATGAAGAGATTGTGGCAGCCGCCGCGTCGGCTTGCGCTCATGATTTTATAAGCGCTCTGCCTGAGCAGTATGACAGCAGCGTTGGCGAACGGGGAGCACGCCTCTCCGGCGGTGAACGTCAGCGAATCTCACTCGCTCGAGCGTTTTTGCGGGACAGCCCAATCCTGATTCTTGATGAGCCCACCAGCTCTGTTGACACAATTACAGAAGAATCCATTCTTACGGCGACAGAGAAATTGATGCAGGAGCGAACGACTTTTATGATCGCTCATCGCCTGAGCACGTTGCGAAGCTGCGACACGATTCTTGTGCTTGAACGCGGGAGGCTCGTCGAGGTGCAGACGCCGAAAGCGCAGCGCACCGGAATAGTAGCGCGTCAAAATTGACTGGTACCGTCAGTCGCTGATTCGGCAGTTTACCCCGCTATTGTGGACCGCCGGCTTTTTTGAATTACGGTTTCTACAATGTCTTCAAATTCCTGCGCCCGAATGTTGGCCGTGTGGCTGGCAAGCACTCTCTCCTGGGCAGCGCGCCCAATGCGGCGAAGATCGGAGTCAGCCATGTGCGCAAGATAGCCGCAAACATCGTCGCTGGTTTCCGGCAGCAGGATTTCACTGCCGGGAGCAAAGAATTCCTCCAACCCAGCCCAGCTATCGGAAACCATAGTAGCGGCACATGCCGCAGCTTCAAACAGCCGTACAGAGGGCGAGTAGCCCATGTTGATCATTTCTTTCCGCGTCACATTCAGAATCAGCCTTGAAGAAGAATAGAGATCAGGATGATATTGAGGATTCAAATGCGAGATGCGCTTGACGTTGCCCGGCCATGAAATGGTTTCTGGATACTGTGATCCCGCGACAATAAAGCTTTTGTCCGGCATCTTTTCTGCGGGTGAACAAAGAAACCTTTCCAATGTGGCTTGCCGGTCGGCGGCGTATGTTCCTAAATAACTAAGGTCACATCGAAATTTCTGGTTCAAGGGTTTCCGATAATAGTTTTCCGGGTCCACGGAACAGTAAAGGGGCGCCGCCATTGGCACACCGAATTGCGTTTCTAGCTCCTGCAACATCGGTCCGCCGGTGAAGCTGAAATATATGTCCAGCTCCGGCAAATGCCGTTTTAGAAGATAGGCTGTCTTTCCTTCAGTTCTGAGACCGGCAATAGTGATGGGAGTATCAATGTCATAAAACGCTTTCACGGGAATGTTGCAATCCAGGACCTCATCCAGCGCGGCGATTCCATCTGGAAAATATGAGCCAACGATAACGACGTCAGCTGCTCTCAAGCTCCTGCGGACGGCAGGCAGGATTTCTTTCCACGTTTCAAATAATTTCAGAGTGCAATACTGAGGATCCGGCAAATCCCGGTTTTGCTCGTACCACTCAACG
>DASXJO010000998.1:0-5535 GCA_036497385.1 Candidatus Angelobacter sp.
TTCGCTCAGTTGTTCCGGCATGTCCGCAATTGGCGGCTCCGGAATAGCCAGCCGGATCGGCCGGTCAAGAACTTTCTGGCAAACTTCCGCCAATCCTGTCATGCGCGATCCGCCGCCCGTAAGCACCACGCCCGCCGGACACATCTCCATCACGCCGGCCTGCTTCAGGTGGTCACGCATCAGTTCGCATAGCTCCTGCGCGCGGGGTTCAAGGATTTCCGCCAGAAACCGCTGCGGCATCAGCCGCGACGGGCGATCGCCCACGGCCGGCACTTCAATTTCATTTCCTTCAGCCACCTGCGCGCTGATGGTATGGCCAAACTGCTTCTTGATCTTCTCCGCTGAAACCAGCGGTGTTCTCAACCCAACGGCTACGTCATTGGTGAAATGGTCGCCACCCACAGGCACCACGCCTGAATGCGCCACCATGCCATCGGAATAAACGATCATGTCAGTCGATCCCGCACCGATATCGGCCAGGCAAACGCCCAATTCTTTTTCGTCGGCGCGTAGCGTGCTGTCGGCGGACATCAGCGCTTCATAAACCATGTTGTCCACGTGCAGGCCCGCGCGGTTTGCCGCTGTCACCACGTTTTGCGTTGCGCTGGCGGAGGCCGTCACCATATGCAGATTCACTTCCAGCCGGCGGCCCATCATTCCTGCTGGATCGCGCACGCCCGCTTGGTCATCCAGAATGAATTCCTGGGGCAGCAGGTGCAGCACTTCGCGATCGTCAGGCAGGGTGACGGAGCGCGCTTTCTCCACGGCGGTACGAATGTCTTCTCGCGTAACGTCGCGGGGACGCGAGCCCAGCGTTACACCGCCCCGGCTGGTTACTCCTTTAATATGCGAGCCCGCAACGGAGATCACGGCGTTCCCAACCTGGCATCCGGCAAGCTTCTCCGCTTCTTCCACCGCTTTATGGATACTCTGCACCGCTTTATCCAGCTCAACGATGATGCCCTTGCGCGAGCCCCGGCTTTCCGCCATGCCGTGTCCGCGATAGCGCAAGCCCGCGTCAGTGGCCTCACAGATCAGCGCAACCGCCTTCGCGCTGCCCACGTCCAGCACCGTAATCATGTTTGAAGGATGTTTACCGTTACTGCCCATAATTCGCGTCCTTATAAAACAGCTCTTAGCTATTAGCTTTTAGCTATTAGCTTTTAGCCATTGGCTTTTAGCTCTTGGCTTTTGGCCGTTAACTTTTCCGATCAGTGTTATCCGTGTTCATCAGTGGTTAGATTTTTCTATGGTCTGTTTTCTCCGCGTCTCCTTGCCTCCGTGGTGAGCAGGCTTTTTCGTGGCCGCTTTCGCGCTTACCGGTTTAAACACCGGCTTTACTGAAGCGCTAACCGCCCCGGCTTTCTCCGTGTCTCCGTGACTCCGTGGTGAGGGTTTTTCTAAAGCCGACTTGTCCGGATTCACAATCACCTGTCCTTCATACCGCAGGTCCACGGACTGCACGTTCTGGAACTGCTGCCGCCACTCCGCGATGTGGCTCACATAAAGCTTGTAGCGGGGCAGAAAATCTTCCTTGCCCAGATGGACCACCATCGTCCCGCCCGGATCATTCGCCGTGACCTTCACGTTTTCCGGATCGGAAAGATCAACCTCGCTGAGTTGCTTAACATAATTAGTACCCCCATTAGGGCTGCTGCTCGATGCCGAGCTCTCGCCGTCGTTCGCGCCAAGCTCGCTCACCAAACGGTTATAAATCTTCATGGCCGCCGCCCGCGACGAAAGCGGCTCAGTGTCAGTGATTCCGCGAATCACGGGAAAAGAATATTTGGTCTTGCGGTCAGCGGGCAGGCCCATCACCACGCCATTGGCATCGATCAGGCTGATGCGCGAGCCAATCTGGGCAAAGGCCACCGGCGTCCGCTCGTGGATAGTCACGGCGATGCGGTTGGGCAGCAGCCGCATCACTGTGGCTTCCTGCACCCAGGGAATTTGCTCCAGCTGTTTCTTGCGTTCGTCCAGCGGGACAAAGAAAACGTTGCGGCCAATATCCGCGCCGGCGACTTCCATCACGTGCGCGCGCGAGGCATTCTTTACGCCCTGGATTTCGACCGCATCGCTCGATTGAATGCGGAACCGCCATGAAGTCATGCCATAGCCATAAGCCCAGGCAGAAAGTCCGCCGCAACCCACAACCACCGCGGCAATCACGCCGGCAATCTTTAACTGGCTGGCGGCTTTTTTCGGGATCGCGTTGCGACGCACCGGCACGCGCTTGTTCGTTCTTAGAAACTGCGCTTCTTCGCCATCCAGATCAAGGTCAAGGTCTTCACGATTGATCAGCAGTTCCGAGTCATCGTCATCCATGGCGATCGCGCGCCGATCACCGGAGGAACGAGAACGCGAAGAGGTTTTTGGATCGGTATCGGTGGAGGTGCGGGAACTGGCTTGCGCTCCGAGCTTTAGCTCAGAGTTGGCGGAGCGGCTTGAGCGCCCCTTGGAGACAACATCATCGTATTGTGTCAACTCGATAGAGTCGCGCGCCATTAAATCGCGGTCGACGGAGTTGTGCGCCAGCACGAACCAATATATCCGGTTTCTTTCCTTTTTGTTACCAGAATTTTAGGCTGATGCCGTTTTTTTTCGGGTTTGCGGGGGAGTGGCGGTTTGAAGAGCCGTCACGCTAGAACTCGATTGGGATTTGTCAGATTTTGCCATGAATACAGCTATGCTATGCTGCGCACCATGAAATCTGCTGTTACTTCCCTTTTGCTGCTAATAATTGGGTGTCAGAAATCGGCTCCCGCAGACCCGCTTTCACCGGAATTCAAAAAATCTGGGAAGTTTGCATACTCGTTATTACAACAGGCAGACCAGGGCTCACCCGTATCAAGCTCTGATATCTCGCGTGCTCTAGCGGAAGCCCAGGCCTCAGCTGCGAACAGCGACGAAAAAATGGCTGCAAGCATGCTGGGAAGTTACCGAGCCAATCTTGAGTACGAAAGCATGAAAATAAATTCGGAACAACTAACTTCCACTTTGGCGGAAGTGAAACAAACGCGATGTGAACTCGACAAGATGTTCAATGAAGGGTTTCGAGGCGTGGAAGCAATGAAGGCTTGTGGCGAAAAGTTAGGCGCCTAGTAACTGGCCGCTGGCTTTATGTCTGTTTCTTCTTCTTCTTTATCTGCTCCGGCCCAGCGGGAACGTCACGATAGCAGGCTTCGAGCAACCCTACGTTTCACTGGTGGAGACTGGGAAGCAAGAGCCATGCCTGCGAAACATCGAACTGCTGGCTGGCGGCCTGGGTGTTAGTCTCAGGACGATGTTTTGGGATTTGTAAGCGGAGCGAACGATATCCATGTGCGCTCTAGGAGATCGGCGCGACCCAGTTGATACTTTGTTGACCGCCAACTGCTATTTTTGCGGCGTGGGCGTTGGCGTTGCCTGATCTTTTTTCTTCCTGTTCAGCACCTGATTCAGCACATCGCCAAGGTTGGGAGCAGCAGGCGTCGGGGTAGCAGTGGGTTGCGGAGGCTGATTGGCGCCCGCTGCAGGACTGGTCTGCTCCTGTCCCTGACTTGTGCCAGCTGCGGGAGTGCTTTGCTGTTGCTGAGGATTCCGCTGCTGGCCCTCATTGTTCCCGACCGCCGGACTTGCGGGCTGCTGCTGATTTTGTTGCTGTTGCTTACCACCGATTGCATCCAGAATCCCGCCGATGCCGCCCTTCTGCTGGTTAGCTCCGCCTGCATTTCCGTTCTGATTCTTATTGCCAAGAATCGCGCCCAGAATTCCGGTGGTCAGTTGGGCTGGATTCTTTGTATTGGGCAGCAAGTTTTTGAGTTTCATCTGCGCGATCTGCTGAACGTCGGGAGCAACATGCGGATGTTGGAACGTTCCTGTAATGATCACAGGCATCACAAGCTCGCCCTGATTGTTGGCCAGGGCCGTGTTCATGTAGCCACCCACTTGTGTGCCGCCCACCTGCTGGCTAAGGGCCTTGTTTAGGACAGTTGTTACATGCAAGTTGAGAGACTGGTCGGCAAGATTGACTAACCCAGCGGCCGCCAGCGTCCCGCCGTCGATCACGGCATTCAGATTGTTGGTCTGAGCCACGCCATTCTTCACGTCAAAATTGCCGGTCAGCTGGACGAGATCAGTGAAGTTTTTTGCGGCATCAAAGTTAGCCCCTACGAATTTTCCTACGGATGCAAGCTCATGAAGCAGGTTAATGTTCATGAGCTTGCCATTGGTAAGGTTGATAGCCATGCTGCCATTGAGGCTGCGCGCGATGTTGGCGGATGAAGAAGAACTGAAGCTGGCATTCACATTTGAGGCGAGCATGCCATAGATGGTCTGCTTCACGTCGGACACGGAAGAAATCAGTTTGTTGGCATCGACCTTCTCCGTCTTCAGATTAACGGTATACACAGGTTGCACCGGACGCATGTCAATGGTGATGGAGCCATTCTCTTTTCCGTTGTAAAGATCAGCCGTCACCGGATTCATCTTGATCAAACCATGATCCAGGGTTACGTTCGAGTGAGCATTGTTCAAAATCAGATCGTCATACTGAATTACCCCGACCGCGACGGTACCGCCGCCGGTCATTTTGGTGAGCAGGCTGGGTTGCGGATTGTTGGCTGGCGCTTGCGCTTTAGCCTTTGGAATGATGCTCCAGAAGTCATGCTCCAGGGCCGCGCGTTTCGGCTGGGCCGGCGCAGCGTTGAAGATCTGCTGAAGCTCAGTGACATTCACCTTGTCCACCTTCAACGTGAACTGGACTTGTGGCGCATCAAAATTCCTGAGCGTCAGTACGCCGTTGACGTTCGTCTGTCCAATGCCGGCATTGACGTTCTGCAGCCCAATCGAATTCTTGCTGAACTGAATGTCAGAGTTTCGCACCTGGAGCGGCTTGGTGAGCGAGGGCAGCTTCAGGTTGGCATTGCTGATCTTTCCCGTGCCGGAGAGATCGAGCGCCGACATGTTTTTAATCGGCCCCTGCCCACGCACAGCGAGGGCGAGAGTTCCATCGCCAGAAATGCCCTCAACAGCACTCACGCCCGCTGTCCTGGCCAGTTCAAGGATCTCGGCCACGGGGCCGCCGGCATTGAGCGTGAATTGCGCCACCGGCGCCGCAAAGTTCTTGACCGTCACCGCGCCGTTGGCGGTCGCCTGTCCTAGACCGGCGGAAATATTCTGCAACACGATGGAATTCTTGTTGAACTGAATGTCAGAGTTTCGCACCTGGAGCGGCTTGGTGAGTGAGGGCAGCTTCAGGTTGGCGTTGCTGATCTTTCCCGTGCCGGAGAAGTTGAGCGCCGACATGTTCTTCGTCGGACCTTGCGCATGCACATCCAAGCTCAGAGTTCCGCTGCCGGAAACACCCTTGGTTGCACTTACGCCCGCAGCCGTGGCGATCTCAAGAATTTCACTTATCTTGGCATTCGGCGCGCGCAGCGCGGCGTTGATGGTGCTGTTGTTGCCGCTGTAATTGGACAGCGTGAAATTGGCATTGACGCTGGTCGAGCCAGTGGTCGCGGCAAAATCATTGGAGCGGATCGTATCGGGCGTTAA
>DASXJO010000999.1:0-3203 GCA_036497385.1 Candidatus Angelobacter sp.
GCGATCAGCGCTGCGATAAAGCCGTGCAACTCAAAGCCGGGAACAATATAAGCGACAATCAGCAAAGACACGGCATTGATAAGCCAGCGAATAAGAAGTCGCATATGAGGGCCATCCTCTCGGGCAGAATGCCTTGTTCCATTATTGCAGAATCACTTCACAAAAATCGCTTTTGGCATCATTACATGAACGCCCTTATTGCCGTCCACCAGTTCAGTAATGTCCACGTCGCCGGCAACGCTGGTCAGCATGTAAGCGTCATCGCGGCTGAGATGCTTGGCGCTGACGAGAAAATCAATCATCTCGCGCACGGCGATCCGCGTGGCCTCATGCAGCTCAGGATGAAAGCCCATGCTGATGTAATGCGTGGGGGTTTCAGCACGCGGATATTTCTGTCCCGTGCCTTTGTGCACGATGAACTCGAGCGTGCCGACCAGAGAAGTTTCAAGCGCGGTGATATCCACTTCGCCATTGCCCTGGCCGGCGTGCCCATCACCAATTTCAAACAGCGCGCCACGCGCATGCACCGGCAGAAACAGCGTTGTCCCGACGACAAGCTCTTTGTTATCCATATTGCCGCCGTGCAGGCTGGGAGGCGCACTATCAATGCGGCCAAAGCCTTCCGGCGGCGCCACGCCCATGCTGCCAAAGAAAGGATGCAGCGGAATCTCAATCCACGGCGCAAACTTGGCCACCATGCGGTCTTTATCGAGCGGGATGATCTTCATTTTGCGATAGGGGAAGTCTTCAGGCAGAAAGCCGCGCGTGGGGCCAAAGGCGTTGTAAGCGTAGGGAATGGCCAAGTCGATCGTCTTGATGCGGACTTCGAGGGTGTCTCCGGGCTCAGCTTCTTCTATATAGACAGGCCCGTTCAGGATGTGTCCGCCGGGACCTTTATTGGTAACTTCTTTATAAATATCGCGCAGGCTCTGCTCCACCTTGTCGGGCGGGACCCCGGCTTTCTCCAGGCCGGTGGGGCTGTTGGTGATCAGAGTGTCAAACTCCACAGTGTCACCGGAGTGTATGCGCAACACCGGAGGAGCGGCGGCATCGTAATAACCCCAGGCAACGGTCTTGGGAGTGGCGGGCAGCTTGAAATGTTGCGGCGAAGCTGGTTGTGATGAACCGATGGGCAAGCCGGGTTTCATCTGTGCCGCGGCGAGAACAGGAACAATCACGAGCAGGAAGAAAAGAGAGCGCATGTGCCTCCGAGGTGACGAGGGAGAATGCTTACATAGACGGAAGGGAAAGGGCAAGAGACTTGGCGAAGCAAGAACCTACCGATGGGGCACGGAGAAATGGTATTTGCCAGGAGCGCCGGGCGTGGGCCTGGTGCTTCGCCTAACGTAACCTGCGGGTTCGGCTGTTTCGAAAGCCTTTTTGATTTATTCATGGGACAATGATTCAGTCGCTTGCTCCCGGTGATCGATGGACAAGATGCTGCCGTTCGGCCGCCAGAGCCGTCCAAAGAGAATGTATGATGGGGACAAGCCCGTGCTGACATGGAGTGCTGCTTGAAGCATTTAAAGATGGTGGTTCTCGCCGCTGGATTGATATCGCTACTGGGGTGCGAGAGCAAGGACACAAAAAAGTCGGCGCAGCCGGGTCCGCAAGCAATGGCGCCCAGCATCCAGCAGAGCGCGGCGACGCCTGTTTCTCTGTCGAAAACCCCGGAGCAGCAAACGCCTGCGCCCACGCAGACTCCACAGGCGGAAAAACCTGATCCGGTGCCAGAGATGATCGCCCAGGCAGAAAAGGCCTATGCGGCAGGCCAGGACGACTACAAAGCCGGCCATCTGGATGCGGCCAAAGAGGACTTTAATCACGCAGTGGACATACTGATGCAAGGGCCGGTGGATATAAAGTCCGACGACCGGTTGCAGCAGGAGTTCGACAAGATCACGGAAGAAATTAACAAGCTGGAAACGGCCGGGACTAAAGAACCTGACGGATTTGCCGAGCAGCAGCCTGAGCCCGCCCCGATTGATGAAGCGAACCAGGTGACGTTTCCGGCTGACGCCAATGTGACGGCCAAAGCCGAGGCCGACCTGAAGAATATCCAGTCTGACCTGCCACTGATGATCAATGAATACGTGGCGGGCTACATCAATTATTTTTCCACGCACGGACGCGGCGTTTTTGAGGGTGCGTGGGTACGCTCAGGCCGGTATAAGGAGATGATTCTCCGCATTTTCCGCGAAGAAGGCGTCCCCCAGGACCTGATTTACCTGGCGCAGGCTGAGTCCGGATTCAAGCCGCTGGCGCTTTCACGCGCACGCGCTCGCGGCATGTGGCAGTTTATGGCCAGCCGAGGCGTTGGCTATGGCCTGCGGCGAAGCTTGTGGGTGGACGATCGGCAGGACCCGGAAAAAGCGACCCGCGCCGCAGCACGCCACTTGAAAGATCTCTACAACCAGTTTGGCGACTGGTATCTGACCATGGCGGCGTATAACTCCGGGCCGGGGAACGTGCAGCAGGCCGTCCGGCGCACCGGCTATGCCGATTTCTGGGAGCTTTACAAACGCAACGTGCTGCCGGCGGAGACCAAAAATTACGTTCCTATCATCCTGGCCATGACCATCATGTCAAAGAATCCGGCGCAGTACGGGCTTGACGCGGTGCAGCCTGACCCGCCGATGAAATATGACGTGGTGAAGGTCAACTATCCGGTGGACCTGCGGCTGGTGGCGGAATGCGTGGACGTGCCGATAGAGCAGATGGTCGATCTAAATCCCAGCCTGCTGCGCCGCACCACGCCCAAAGACCAGCCATTTGACCTGAGGCTGCCGGCGGGGTCAAAAGAGAAGTATGAGACGGCCATCGCCAGCATTCCCGTGGAAAAGCGCGTGGCCTGGAGATACTACAAAGTGCAGCCGGGAGACACGCTGGCGGGCATTGCGCGCAAATATCGCACGACGGAACGGGCCATTGCGCAGGCCAACAATTTGCAGCCAGGGCCGCTGGCAAGCGAAGCCAAACTGGTGATTCCGGTGAATGGCGCCGGGGCCAATGGCAGAATCGTGTATTCCCGCTACGCTTCACACTACAAGACGCACACCGGTGACACGGTGCTGACCGTGGCGGAGGATTTTGGCGTGCCTCCAGACCGGCTGAGGCGCTGGAATGGATTGAAAACAAACAGCTTACGCCATGGCCGAGTGTTGATCGTCTATAAGCCGCTGGCTCCCGGCGAAGCCGATAAA
>DASXJO010001000.1:0-9112 GCA_036497385.1 Candidatus Angelobacter sp.
TTCCAGCGTTTCATTAATTAGCTGCCGAGCAATGTCGGCCTGTTGCTTGCGCTCCACTTGCGCCAGGGCGCTGTCTTTAACATCAGGCAGCGTGTCCATGAGCAATTCGTCAGAATCCATTTGCGGGGCGCTCGCTCTGGATCTGACTGCATTGAGGCAATGGTTGCGGGTAATGGAATAAAGCCAGGTAGAAAATTTGGACTCGCCTTTGAAGTAAGAGAGGTTCTGGTAGGCCTTTACACAGATTTCCTGGGCCAGATCGGCCGCCGACTCACGGTCTCCCGTGACCGATAAACACCAGCGCGCCACCTTCACATGGTGACGCCGAAACAGCTCATTCAGGTACTGTTCGGCCTGTGCCTGGCCGGCTTCCGCGCGGTACCGGGCAATCAGCGCCTCGTCCGTAAGGTCCTGCCAGCCCATTTCCGGGATTATAGCAACTGCTTTGTCTCTGGCCGCTTCCGCCGCTGCCGGATACATTGAAGCCACAGATGTCGATTGCGCTGCCACAGGTGTCCTTTCCCTTACACCAGATGAGACAAGGGTAAGTACCCGGATGGAACAACTATTTTGATGGGGGATTTTGGGGCTTTTGGGGCTTTCAGAGAAGATTGACTGCTTAGGGCCGACGGGGCTGTGTCCGACGGGCCGTTGTCGGAATCCGTTCGCCAGGTTTGATGACATGAGCTGATAAGAGCGATTGCGGGAAATCTTTCGGATTCAGGGTCACAATGAAATCGGCTCGGCCAGTTTCAGCACACGCGCAGAAGGGATCGTCTCCCGGATCGGGAGAGATTTCTGGAAGAGCAGAGGCGGGAACAGGCTCCGCTTCCTCTCGCAGCAGATTGACTATCTTCCCGATGAGTGGACGCCTTACGCCCAGCCTTCCCAAGACTCGTTTGTATTCCAGAAGAATCTCATCGCTCACGAGCCAGACAAACGTATCCCCTTCGATCCAGTTCCGGAGCAGTTTGGCGCTTGGATTCCTGAGAGCGATCTCCAGAGACTTGAGTCCCGCGATTCCTGCTACCAGGACGGACGTATCAATAACGCCTCTAGGCCGTTTT
Source organism: Candidatus Angelobacter sp. (assembly GCA_036497385.1). Classification (GTDB taxonomy): domain Bacteria; phylum Acidobacteriota; class Terriglobia; order Terriglobales; family Acidobacteriaceae; genus Angelobacter. The sequence continues at coordinate 1,068 of DASXJO010001000.1, forward strand.
CTTTTTTGAGCGGGCAACGACGGTGATCTCCGGCAGCTTCTTTCGTCCCGAGCGGCTTTCACGAACGGTTTTCAGAATCTCTTCCTCTGACATGTTGCCCAGATCAGCGGCGGCCTTCTGGACGCTGCGCAAGAAATCCTTCTTCCAACCAGCCCTCTTGCGGCCCCTGGGAAGGTCCTTGTAAGCCGAGGCAAGAGGTATCTGTTCTTCAAGTTCCCGAGCCAATGAGCGAACCGGGATCTTGATTTCTACGGCAGAGGCGCCGTTCAGCGGACGAGAGCGAAGGCAGATGTCTTCCAAATCGCCCATTTTGGCTTTGCCAAGATTTTTGGAAAACACCTCTGTGAATCTGGCCAGGAGATCACTTGAACTGCCGAGGGTTTCTTTGAGATAAAAAGCCACTTTCGCTTCTAACAAAAGGTTCGCGTCAAACCAGCACACGCTGTTGCGGCGTGCAGGACGGATGACCCCCAGTTGCACAAGATTTTGAAGGTCCTTTGGCGGCACTCCCAGTACAGCGCTGGCCTGCTTGAGTTTGAGTGTAAGCCTTTGCATTTGGATTAACCACCTAAAGTTTAGATGGTTAAGCGCTGGAAATCAAGGGCTAAAGTCACAACTACTGATCTGTATTCCGATGCGATGATGAGGATAGAAAAGAACAGATGCGAGGCTGTGCCAACCGCCACCCAGCTATGGTGGTGGAAAGAAAAGCAGGAGATGGCGCTTTGGTAGCCATCTGCACCTTGGAATCACGGCCTTTGAAATGGCATTTCTGGAGCGACCCCTTGGATTGAGACATCGGAAAAACTTCGCCCTCATCCTTCGCTGATGGAGTGAACTCATAAAATTCCACTTTTCTCTTTACATTCGCTTGTGATTCCGCTAGTATCCGTAGGCTTGATTCGTTGGATCTTCGTCTGATAACAAGCTAAAAAGCAACCGATTATCAGCATCTGGCAAGAGCACAAGAATACAACGTGATTCGAGGGCGAAACGAGGCAGAAAAGAGGGGTCGACCGTCCGGTGACCGTCCGGTCGAATGGGATTTCTCCTTTGTTTGCAATAAAAGTCTTACCCCCGGGTGGGCTATGTAGAGGAAGACAGCTATTAGCTCTTGGCTCTTAGCTTTTGGCTAAACCTAGAACCGTAGGGGCGAAGCGCGGCTCTGCGGCACGCCTAGGTGAAAGACGATACGGTTTGGAAGGAGCAAGATTATGGCGTCAGGATACGAACCTACGGACGGTTTTGGATTCAAAGAGGGCGAAAATTGCCTGGGAATGGATGCAGAAGAGCAGGAATTGTGGAGAAAGGCGAATGGCACGTATCCGCACACTCTTGAGGTGATGCAGCGGCGGGATGCGCGCCGGTTGGCAGAACATAACGCACAGGCGAAGGAGCGGGAGACGAAGGAGTGGGCACGGAGCGAGGCCGGCCAGTTGCTGAAGAAGCTGGGAGAGTGCTTTGCGGAGTATCGGGATTGCGTGGCGAAAGTGCCGGAATTGGAGCAGAAAGGGCTGGAATACGACGCAATTAACCAGAAAATCTTCAATAAAATGAAGACCACGATTGCGCGGGCGAACAATGCGCCGCGATGCCGCTATGAAAAGCCCGATGGCCGAGGGTGCCGCGCGCCCCGTGTGCGAGGGAAGAAATACTGCCACATGCACCTAATGCTGGAAGAGGCGCGTCCGGAGAAAATCAAGCTGCCGAGCCTGGGCGATGCGAACGCGATACAGGCGGCCATCGCCAAGGGAGCGCAGGCCGTGGTGGATGGCAAGCTTGACCAGAGGCAAGCAGGAATCCTGGGATATTACCTGCAACTGGCGTTGAGCAACGTTAAGCGGTTGGATTTTGAAGAAGGCTGGGACGCCGACGAGGCTGGAGATCCCAACCACGGATAAACAAGAGACCGATTTAGCAGGCAATTTGCGTATTGGGCGTTGGAAGAGCCATAAGCGCTTGCGGGAATGTTACTGTAGTTAGTCAATATTTGAGGAGCTACTGAATGCCACCAATCACACTTTCAGACAAAGAGCGCGCCATGATGCTGGGAATGGCCACGGCGGCGCTCCAGCACGCTTATGCGCCATATTCAAAGTTCCGTGTGGGCGCCACCGTTATTACTGACGATGGCCACCTTTATACCGGCTCCAACGTGGAAAACGCCTCGTATGGGCTGACCATCTGCGCGGAGCGTGCGGCCATTTTTAACGCCGTCCACCAGGTCCAGGGCAAGCTGAAGCTGAAGGGGATTGCCATTGTCACTGAAAATGACGTCCCATGCCCCCCTTGCGGCGCTTGCCGCCAGGTGATTGCCGAGTTTGGCGCAAACACGGCTGTTGTTTTTCGCGGCCAGACCGATTACATGGAGATGAATATCGCGGATTTGCTGCCGGAAACGTTCCGCCTGACCTGATAATTTTGCAGCTCAGAAAATGTTTCATCGTGCCGGACAAGTTTCAGGGCACGGCTTCAGCCGTGCCGTAAGAGCTCAAAAAAACAAATGGGCTTTAGCCCCTGAAAAAATGCTAGTCACAGACCTGATCCGCCGTAAGCGCGACGGCGTGGAGCTTGAGCGCAACGAAATCGAGTTTCTCGTGAACGGCTACACCCGTGACGAGATTCCCGACTACCAGATGTCGGCGTGGCTGATGGCTGTGCTGCTGCGCGGCATGTCGCGCGCTGAACTGGCCGCGCTTACCGAGACGATGCTTAACTCCGGACAGGTGCTCGACTTTTCCGAGCTTCCGGCGGCTAAAACGGACAAGCATTCCACCGGCGGCGTCGGTGACAAAACATCGCTGATCATTGCGCCAATTGTAGCTGCGGCTGGTTTGTATGTCCCCATGATCAGCGGGCGCGGCCTTGGCCACACCGGCGGCACGCTGGACAAGCTGGAATCTATTCCTGGCTTTAACGTGAATCTTTCTGTCACCGACTTTCGCCGCGTGCTGGCGCAGTGCGGCGCAGGGTTGATCGGCCAGACGGCTGAGATTGCGCCCGCCGATAAAAGGCTTTACGCGCTGCGCGACGTGACCGGCACCGTGGAAAGTCCGTACCTGATTTGCGCTTCCATTATGAGCAAGAAGCTGGCGGAAGGCATTGACGCTCTGGTGCTGGACGTAAAGACCGGCAGCGGCGCTTTTATGAAGTCGGAAAAAGACGCGGTTTTTCTTGCTGAGCTGATGGTTGAAACCGGCCAGCGCCTGGGCAAGCGCGTCTCAGCGCTCATTACTGACATGGACCAGCCTTTGGGCCGCGCCGTGGGCAACGCGCTGGAAGTTGCTGAGTGCATTGAGGTCCTGAACGGCAGCGGCCCGGACGATTTGCGCGAGCTGAGCATTGTTCTTTCCGCGTGGATGTTTCTTCTCGGCAAGCGCGTCCGCAGCGTTGACGAAGGCAGGGAACTGGCAGAAGAAATGATCGCCAGCGGCAAGGCCCGCGAAAAATTTCGCGAGATGATTCGGCTTCAAGGCGGAAACGCGGCGGTGATGGATGATCCGGGACTTCTGCCGCAGGCTGCGCAAAAAACCGCAGTCAAAAGTCCTGCTTCAGGATTCGTTACGGCGATCATGTGTGAGCAGATCGGCACCGCGGGAGTGCTTCTTGGCGGCGGTCGCGCGCGCAAAGAAGATTCCGTCGATCCTGCCGTGGGAATCATCGTTCACAAAAAAATCGGCGACTCTGTTTCCGCTGGCGAAGCGCTCTGCACCGTTCACTACAACTCGGCCGAGCGTCTGGCCAGCGCCGCTCCGCTCATCGAAAAGAGTTATACGATTGCCGCTACGCCGCTCTTACAAAAACGGCAACTGGTGCATCGCGTCATCGGGGACCAATGATGAACTCCATCGAAGTCGTCATCCCGACGGCCGTTAGGCGAGCACGCGCAGTCATCAGCGTGCGAGTAGGTCGGAGGGACCTTTTGTTTGTCTTCGAAAATACAATGGCACGCAACTCACTCCTGCGCCCCATCCTTTGCGATCAGCGGCACTACTTCGCGCAGCAGCGCTTTGAATTGTCCGGAAATTTTCTTTCCAATCTCCAGCACCTCTTCATGATTAATCGGTGCGTCCGTTGTGCCGGCAGCCATGTTGGTGACGCAGGAAATTGCCAGCACCTTGATTCCCATTTGTCGCGCAGCAATTACTTCCGGCACCGTGGACATTCCCACCAGATCAGCGCCAATCGTCCGCAGAAAACGTATCTCCGCAGGGGTTTCATAGCTCGGCCCCAGCATGGCGGCGTAAACGCCTTCACCCACTGGAATCCCCAGCCGCTTTCCGGCTTCAACCGCCACTCGCCGATAATCGCGCGAATAAGCCTCGCTCATGTCGATGAACCGCAGTCCGAGATTCGGGTCTTCCGGTCCCACCAGCGGATTCTGCCCTTGCAGGTTGATGTGGTCGCTGATCGCCACCAGCCGCCCTTGACCGTACTCCGGATTGATGCCGCCGGCAGCGTTCGTCAGGATTGCGGCGCGCACTCCCATGCGCGAGAAAACTCGCATGGGAAACACCACGCTGCGCACCGGATAACCTTCATAAAGATGCACGCGCCCCTGCATCACCACCACGGGGCAGTCGCCCATGTTGCCCATCACCAACTGGCCCGCGTGTCCCACGGCCGTGGAGCGCGCAAAATGCGGGATATCGTTGTAGCTGATGCGGACCGCCTCTGTCATCTCGTCGGCAAATCCTCCCAGCCCCGACCCCAGCACAATCGCCACTGCTGGTTTGATGGAACTCTTTGAGGAAATATGCTTGGCTGCGAATTCCGCCTGGGTAAAATCGTCACTGATGCTCATCGTTGGTCGCGCAAATATGGGTCGCGCAAATCCTTTCCATCGCAAGCGCGGTGCAGCGCGGTGCGGAACTCAAATTGTAATGCTATAGTTCCCTCTATGTTAGTCTCGCGCCGGCTGAAATCTCTGCGCCTTTCTTTCCTGCTCATTGTTTTTGCGATTTATGCTCCTTCCGCTTTGTGCCAGAAGAAGCCTTCGCCTGCCGCGTCGGCGGAGCAAAAGACTGCGCGATATTTTGAGTCGATCCGAAACCAGCCTTTGCTGCTGCACACATTTCTGCAACAGATGCCCAAAGGCGGCGATCTTCATAACCATCTTTCCGGCGCAGTTTACGCTGAGAGCTTCATCAAGTTTGCCGTGCAAGACGGCTTATGTGTTGATCGCGCCGCTCTGGCGCTTACGCAGCCTCCGTGCGATCCCGCCGCTGGCAAGCCTCCCGCAAGTGTAGCGCTGCAGGACAGCACGCTTTACGGCCATCTGCTGGACGCTTTGTCCATGCGGCAGTTCGTCGCTGGCGCTGAATCCGGTCACGACCATTTCTTTGCCACCTTCGGCAAGTTTGGCGCCGCCACCAATGGCCATACCGCGGAGATGTTGGCGGAAGCGCGTTGCCGCGCCGCCGCCGGCCATCTGCAATATCTTGAAACCATGTTTAACCCCGATGGAGGCGCTGCGGCCCGCCTTGGCGCATCCCTAGGATGGAATGATGATCTCAGCAAACTGCGTGAGCAGCTTTTATCCGGCGGTCTGGCCAAAATAGTGGCCGATGCCGGCAGATTCCTTGACGACACCGAAAAGAAAGAGCAGGACGAACTCCGCTGCGGCCAGCCCCAACCCGATCATGGCTGCAACGTTGAGGCCCGTTACCTTTATCAGGTCGCGCGCGGCCTTCCGAAAGAAATGGTCTTCGCGCAGATACTCGCCGGTTTTGAGATGGCGTCCAAAGACTCTCGCGTCGTCGGTCTGAATCTCGTCATGCCTGAAGACGGATATCTGTCAATTCACGATTTCAATCTGCACATGCGCATGCTGGATTATCTTCACGGCATTTATCCCAAAGTTCACATCACGCTCCACGCCGGAGAGCTCACGCAAAACCTTGTCCCTCCGGAAGAGTTGTTCCACGTCCGCGCTTCAATTGAGCAAGGCCATGCTGAGCGCATTGGCCATGGCGTCGATGTGATGCAGGAATCCGATCCTGAAGCTCTTCTCCGCATGATGGCAAAAGAGAATGTCTTAGTTGAAATCTGCCTCACCAGCAATGACGTGATCCTTAACGTCGCGGGCGATCATCACCCGCTGCCCATGTATTTGAAGTTTGGCGTGCCTGTCGCTCTCGCCACTGACGATCCCGGCGTTTCTCGCGGCGATATCACACAGGAGTTTCAGCGCGCCGCCGAAACCTACCATCTGAAATATCAAGACCTGAAAAAGTTCGCTCGCGCCAGTTTGGAATACAGTTTTTTGCCCGGAGAAAGTCTCTGGAAAAATGCCGCCAAATCGCAGCGTGCGGCTGCCTGTGTCACGAACAATATCGGCGTACGCAAACCGTCCGGCGGCTGCGCGGCTCTGCTTGCAGCTAGCGAAAAAGCCCAAGCCGAATGGAAGCTGGAAGAAGCCTTCGCTGATTTTGAAAGCAGGTTCTAAAATCTCTGCCTCTGTGTCTGGTGGCAGGTTTTGTTTCTCCCGATTACGCGCGATCACGGCGATCACGGCGATCACGGCGATTTCCTTGACACTCCAGCTACAATGGACGAGATTTTTTCAACACAACCTCAACTTCTAGCTAAAAGGACCCAATGTCGCGATACGCGGGTTTGCTGGGCATCATCGTGTTTTTATCGATCGCATATCTGTTCTCCACCAACCGTCGCGCCATTCGGCTAAAGACGGTCTTGTGGGGACTGAGCCTGCAATTCCTGTTTGCCTGGATCGTGATCCGCTTTACCTGGGGCCAGCGTACGTTGCAAACAGCCGGAACAGCCGTAAACAAACTGCTGGCTTACGCATTCAAAGGATCAACCTTCGTTTTTGGAAATCTTGGTTACCCTGCCGATCCCAATGCGCATTTGCCTTTTCTCGATCCTGGTTCGTCTCAGCTTGGTTTCATATTCGCTTTTCAGGTTTTGCCGACGATTATTTTTGTCTCCGCTTTTTTTGCCTTGCTGTATCACCTCGGCGTAATGCAGATCATCATCAAGGGCATGGCATGGGTCATGAACCGCTTGATGGGCGTGAGCGGCGCGGAATCTCTAAACGTGGCAGCTTCCATCTTTATGGGACAAACCGAAGCGCCTCTCACCATTCGGCCTCTGCTTCCTGAATGCACCCGCTCAGAGCTCATGACCATCATGACTGCCGGCATGGCACATGTTTCCGGCGGCATCATGGCGGCTTATATCGGCTACGGAATCAAAGCGGAAAACCTGCTTGCAGCCGTGATCATGACCGCTCCCGGAACCATCTTGATGGCCAAAATGCTGGTGCCGGAGACGGAGCATCCCAAGACCGCAGGGACCGTGGAAATCTCAAAAGAAGAGATGCACAAGGACGCCAACATTCTTGGCGCAATCGCCCGCGGCACTATCGATGGCGGCCAGCTCGCCTTCAACGTTGCCATCATGCTGATCTCTTTTTTGGCTCTCATCGCTATGGTCAATGGCATCATGGGTTGGACGCACAACCACTTCGCTTTTTTCCCCGACAGCATTCAAAAGGTGCTTGGCGTCATTTTTGCTCCGGTCGCGTGGCTGATTGGAGTGCCGGGGAAAGACATCGGCGCTGTGGGAAGTCTGCTGGGAACGCGTACCGTGATTAATGAGCTCGTCGCTTATTCCGATCTCGGGGCCATGAAAGCTGCGCTCGATCCGCGCTCCGTTACCATTGCTACTTTTGCTCTCTGCGGCTTTGCTAACTTCAGCTCCATCGGCATTCAGATCGGCGGCATTGGCGCGTTGGCGCCGAATAAGCGTGACCAGCTCGCGAAACTCGGCTTCCGCGCCATGATCGCCGGCACCATGGCAAATCTCATGTCAGCGTCGATTGTGGGCCTGTTGATGCGGAGCTGAGATGCAAGCTGCCAAGCAAATCAACCGCCTTGATGCAGGTTGTATAATTCTCGGGCTCGGCGATCATCAGCAAAAAACTGTGGGGGTTTATGCGCTTCAAAGCAATCGCTGCGTTAGCTATTCTGTTTCTTGCGTCCATCACTCCAGCCTTTGGACAAACCAAAATCGGCGTCATC
>DASXJO010001001.1:0-5271 GCA_036497385.1 Candidatus Angelobacter sp.
TCCGCTCAGATGCACTTAAAACCGCCCCCATTTATTTGTATCGCTTCGCTCCAAACCGTTTTTAGACCCTTCCAATGGTATAGACCTTCGGCTTTGACATGAGTGGTCGGCTAGGCGCTCTTGAGAACTACGCCTTCCAAAACGTTGGCTGCGTCTTCAGCCTTGTCGGTGGCGGTCTCAAGAACTTCATAGAGTTCTTTGAGCTTGATCAGGGAAATAGGATCCTTTTCCTTTTCGAACAGCACGGCAATGGCTGCGCGGGCCACACCGTCAGCCTCATTTTCCAGGCGGTTAATTTCTACGCAATTCTCCAGCACGTTGTCATGCTTCTTGCCGAGACGCGCCAGGGCGTCAGTAAGTTGGTCAGCCTGCTTAACGACGATTCCGGCCAGCAGCGAAGCAGCCGGAGGGACGCTGGTGATCTTGTACATAATGAGTCGGACGCCGGCGGCATAAATGAAATCCAGAACGTCATCGAGCGAGGACGCCAAGCGGTAAATATCTTCACGGTCGAAAGGCGTGATGAAGGTCTGATTCAGCTTGGTAAGAATGTTATGGGTCATGTCGTCGCCGCGGTGCTCAATGTCCTTAAGCTGCTGCACGCGCACGTCAACATCTTTGAAATCTTCGAGCGTCTGTTTGAGCAGTCGGGCGCCATCGCCCAGGTTGCTGGCCATTTCAGCGAACATATCGAAGAACTTTGTGTCTCTAGGGACGAGGCGGACCATTTAAGCGGGAGTTCTCCTGGCGCTGTGTTAAGGGACTGCTAAAGTCAACCGAGAAATATCGCATGCGCCTCGTGCTCTGGTCAAACGGGAACGTGGAGCAAAAAGAAAGGCTGCCGAAGCAGCCTTTCTCACGCAAATTGATGACAAACAGCTTACAACGTACTCTCAATTTCAAACCCCCAGGCTTCGAGGAGAGGTTCTGGTATGTACTTGCTGTTCTTATTTCTACGCGCCCACTCACGGAGACGAGTAGACCGGATGTATTGATCAGGGGTCAGCTTAAATTCCTTGACTGCCTGCTCAAAAGAGGTGACAACGGGGATGACTGGCCCGATGGGCTCAGGCTTGCCCCAGTTTGGATTACCGCGTCGCCTTGCCATATTAGATTCTGCCCTGCCTTTAGATAGAAGAGTGCTTACAAGTTATGACTTACCTTTGGATTCCCAGAATGCGCCTTTGGTTTCAATACTTAATGGAAAACTGAGGTGAATCGACCTTAACCCTGAGGACCGAAACTCACTGAAAAACCATTCATTATAAGTGACTTTTCATCAGTTTGCAATGGCTAAATTTTACCGATTATCGTCTTTTATTCGTAGTTAACCGGCCTTCTCTACCATAATTTCCGCTTCCCGACCCACGCCCCCATGTTGTTCAATACAGCACACTTCCACGATCTCTCCCACCCAAATTCGGCTTCTCTAGTATGATGGTGTGCCGTGAGTTAACCCGTAACTCGCACAGGAGGCAAGAATGAAGTTTGTGGCGCGTGTTGTTGCGACAGTAATTCTGGGGTCCCTTCTTTTCACGCAGGCTTTCGCGGAAGATTCCGCCAACTCTTCCAATTCCACCACCACCACCGAGCCCAGCGCCCCAAACGCTACTGGCAGCTCCACCGCCTATTTGGCGCCTTTCATCCCTACGCAAGCCACAGCAGTGCCAGCCAAGACCAAAACTTCCAGCAATGGCGACACTTATCCTGCCGTTGATCTCTTCGCCGGCTATTCATATATCCGCTTTAGGACCGATGCCGGCACTAAAGAGGGTTTCAATCTTCACGGATTCACTGGCGCTTTGGCCGGTAACGTAAATCGCTGGTTCAGTTTGGTGGGTGATTTCGGCGTTTATCGCATCAAGGACCTGCCTCCTTCGGTTACCGGCAGCGCTTATACTTATCTTTTCGGCCCGCAATTTTCCCGCCGCGGTGAACGCTGGACCCCATTTTTCCACGCGCTCTTCGGAGCCGCACGACTGGCGGATATACAAGCTTCCACCGTTCCCACGGGCTCGGCTTTTTTCAATCGCTCATTCTCCCAGAATTCATTTGCCACGGCCCTTGGGGGCGGGATGGACCTAAACATTAACAAGCACGTCGGGATACGCATTTTCCAAGCCGAGTATTTATTAACCAAGTTCACTGACGGCAGAGACAATAAGCAAAACAATCTGCGCGCTTCTGCCGGACTGGTGCTGCACTTTGGCGGCAACCCGCCTCCTCCTCCGCCAAACCATCCGCCGACAATCACTCTCACCGCCAACCCCACCAAGGTTTTTGCCGGCTCGAATGATCCCATTACCCTGAACGCCCAGGCTGCCGATCCTGATAATGACACCCTGACTTATAAATGGACAGCCACCGGCGGCACGGTTGAAGGGACTGGCGCTGAAGCTCGCTGGAATTCCACTGGCGTACAGCCCGGCAAATACACCATCACATCCACGGTTGACGATGGCAAGGGCGGGACTGCTACTTCCTCCACAGATGTAACTGTTGAAGAAAAGCCCAACACTGCGCCGACAATTACTTGCGCCACGGATCCCACGACCATCACTGCGGGCCAGCGCGCCACTATCACAGCCAACGCCACTGACGCGGATAATGACAAGCTGACTTACAGTTACAAAGCCACCGGCGGCAACGTATCTGGCACAGGCGCCACTGCTCAGTTCGATTCCACCGGCCTCGCCCCTGGAAATTACACCATCACCTGCCATGTAAGCGACGGCCGAGGCGGAGAAACTGACGCCGTCACTCAAGTCACGGTAAAGCCGGCGGTCGAACAGCAACAGCTTGAACAGCGACTCTCGCTGCACAGCATTTACTTCCCTACCGCTCAGCCGACGGAAAATAGTCCTATCACCAGCGGCTTGCTGGCCAGCCAGAAGAAAACTTTGCTTGCTCTTGCCGAGGACTTCAAGAAGTATCTGGCCTTTAAGCCGGATGCGCACCTGATCCTGCAAGGCCATGCCGATCCGCGCGGCGGTCCGGAATACAACAAGAAACTTTCTGAACGTCGTGTGGAACGCACCAAAGCCTATCTGGTGGCCAACGGTGTTTCAGCCGACGCCATTGAAACCCAGGGCCTGGGTGAAGAACAGCCTATGAGTCCTGAACAGGTCAAGCAGGCCATTGACCAGGACCAGAACGTCAGTGCGGCACAAAAAGCGCAACTCAGCAAAAATGCCAAAGTGCTGGCTCTCGCCCAGAACCGCCGTGTTGACGTAACCCTCAGCACCACCGGACAGACGTCGGTTCGTCAGTTCCCATTCAATGCTGAAGATGCTCTGAACCTGATCAACCCGCGCGGCGTGGGTGGCGCAGCCGCAAAGAAAGCCCCGGCCAAGGCGGCTCCCAAAACAGGAGCACCAAAAACCGGGACGGCCAAAAAGAAAAGCGCAGCAAAAAAACAGTAAGCTCGCCGGAGTTTAGGCGGAATCATTTTGCGGCAGGTCAAAAGCCTGCCGCATTTTTTTTCTTGTGGCACAGGCACTCCGTCCCTGTGTATGAAGTTTCTCGTGGACCGCACGCGCCCTCGCCTGCGGCCCGACACCAACAACGATCTGCGATTTTGGCGCAACTCGGCGTTACCTTTGCTCGACAACCAACTTGGCTTCTGAAATCTTTCCCACAACGACATGCCATCCCGAACTCCGAGGGTCGAGCCTTTGGTGAGACCGAGCGATGAGGGACCGGCTCCGCTGCCGCCTCGTGTGGGCCTGATGTCCTTCCGGGGCCAATTGCAGTCGCCAGCTATGGTCCCTTAATTACTACGTATATTGCAGCGTAAAGGCGCAGCATAGTGCATCTCGCAATAGATCTTCCATTTTTCGAGAACGCACCAAACGCAATGTCTCGCAATTCTTCACAACAGGGATTTTTCTCACCTCTCGTCTTCTTGTATATAGTCTTCCTGCACACTGAGAGGGAGTTTTCGTATGCCCAATCCAAATGCCATTGTCGGCCGCATCGTCGCGGCTGACCCTTCGCCTGAAAAACTGACCGGCTCTGAATTCTTCCGCCGCAACCCTAATGGCGTTTCCTTCGGCTTTGAGGGGGGCGTCATCGCACGCCTGTTCCCCGGCGACCGCTCCGCTGGCATGTTGGAGATACTGGAACAACTCCGTCAGATGCGCCTGCCTGTTTACGTTGAAGTGGATTCCCAGACCCGGGGCATCACGCGCCTGCTGATTCCACTGGTCACCAGGGTCCTGGCCATCGCGTCGGCTCCCAGCATGGGACTCAAAGCTTCGCCGTCAGACTTCGGCGTCGATTTGGAAGGCTCACACGCGCGCCATCTAATCAAAGCCACCCAACCTGATTTTGCTGCATCCCTTGAAATACTGCGCGCTGGCCTGGCGTCAAAACAACCACTGATCGTTACCGAGACTGATGCCCATGAAATCATCGACGTGCGTGCCGATGCGCTAGGCCCAGGCCTGCCCGAATCAACTCCAGCTCCAAAAATCCAGGCTCCTAGCAGTTGGTTCCGCCGCTTCTGCCGCCGCTGGTTCTGCTGGATATGCTGCGTCTCGCCCCGGCGTGCCAGCCACTTGTTTGCGCTGTGTAGCGCCACCACCTGTGATCCACTCGCCGTGCCTGCCCCGTGTATTCCGTTTCTCTATCCCGACGATGGCTGCTGGGCGCGCGCTCATGAAATGTGCCGGCTCATGATTGCCGCTGGTGCCAAGCCGCGCAAGGTCTGGATTGATGGCAACCTGCACACTCTTACCCGCAACAATCCGCAATGTTTTGTGAATTGGGGATGGCATGTTGCTCCAACCATTTGCGTGCGTTACCGATTTTTTCGCGCGCAACTCATGGTAATCGATCCCTCTCTTTTCACCGCCCCGGTCACTGAAGCTCAATGGAAAAGCGTCCAGGGCGACCCTAACGCAACTTTGACCAATACCGATGCGTCACTCTACTTAAAGAATTTTCAGCCGCACACAGATCCCACCTACGTTGATACCAACAATCGTCTTCAGTACTACCGTCTCCAATTGAAGAACCGGTCTTTGATGGTTGGCCCTCCGCCCTATGCAAACTGCCCGTAAGGGCCTGCCGTACTATGCGATCTCCTGCGCGACAATCGACGCAGCTCCGGAGGAGCGAAACAAGTCTAGCCCAGGGAAAAAGTTTCTCCTCCGCTTCCTCTTTTCCTCCGTGTTTCAAAGGTGTTGGTTCGATTTTGGCAGATCGCGCCTGCTTCATTCGTCGGCGCGTACACCAATCCCAGCGGGCACTCACTTGACTTGGCACACT
>DASXJO010001002.1:0-2994 GCA_036497385.1 Candidatus Angelobacter sp.
CCAAAGACGAATACGCCAACGAATTTCTGGCGACCATTTATTTCCTTCAAGACAATCTGGAAGCGGCGCTTAAATATTGGAACCGCATAGGCAAGCCGGAGATTGCTGAAGTGCGCAGCAGCGAGCCGAGGTTAAAGGTGCATCCGGCACTGCTGGACCATGCCTTTGCGTTTGCGCCTGCCACCACTTTAACGCTGGATCAACTGCTGGCCAGCAATGTCCGGCTGCACGGACTGGAAATATTCCCAACATACAAGCTGAATCTATCGGCGCGACCCGATGGAAAGTATGACGCTATATTTCGGGCGCAAGAGCTGAACGGTTTTGGCAACAGCAAACTCCAGGCGTTGGTCCGGATATTCAGTGGAGCGCTGTTTGAAGAGATCACGCCGGAGTATTACAACCTGCATGGCTCCGGCACAAACATTGTTTCTTTCTTCCGATTCGATACGGATAAACGCCGGGCAGCGGCCACAATCAACGGGCCTTTAGCCGGAAACCCGCAATGGCGTTACCGCATGGGCGCTGATTTCCGCAATGAGAACTGGACCGTACAGACATCGTTCACCGGCCCAAGTACGTTCCTGGGCGCGACGAACCTGCGCCGCGAAAGCGTGGGTGCGGAGATTTCTCGATTTGTTGGCGCGCGCTGGACGTGGTCGACTGGCGTGGAGCTTTCACACCGCGATTTTCGCAACGTTATTCCTGGCACTGCGTTGACGCCGGAGTTGGTGGCGAAAGGCTATCAGATAAAGCAGCAAGCGCGGTTCACCTATGAGCTATGGCGGTCGCCGGAAAAGCGACTGGTGATTTCCAGCAGCGGCAATTCCCAGGCGGGACGACTGTGGTCACAACCAGGGCAGTCGTTTGAAAAGGTTCAAGGCACAGTCAGCATGCACTGGTTTCCGCGCGAGCAGGGTGATGATTATGAAATTCTCTGGCGCGCGCATGCCGGCAAAACGTTTGGGCAGACACCTTTTGATGAACTGTTCCTGCTGGGCGTGGACCGCGACAATGATCTACCGTTGCGGGCGCACATTGGCACGCGCCACGGTGAGAAGGGAAGCGCGCCGCTGGGACGGAATTATTTTCTTTCCAACTGGGAAAGCGAGAAGCACGTGTATTCGACTGGGCTTATCACTGTGAAGCTGGGACCATTTCTGGATACGGGCAAGATTCTGGATTCATCGACAGGGCTGGGCACGCATAAGTGGCTGTTCGATCTCGGTCCGCAGGCGAAGCTAACGGTTTTGGGAGTGGGCGTGGTGCTGCTTTATGGCAAAGACCTGCGAACAGGGAACAATGCATTTTATACGGATGTAAGTTGGTAAATTGCACCGGTTACAATACACGGCATGCGTTCACTCATCATCGGCGGCACGCGGAATCTTGGCCCTTCCATTGTTCACGCCCTGCTGCAACGCGGGTACGCAGTTGCGGTGTTCAATCGCGGCCAGACGCGGGATGATCTGCCGGAAGAAGTGGAACGATTACGCGGTGATCGGACGAATTCAGAAGAGTTGAAGCGGGTGTTGACTGGCAGAGAATTCGATTTGGTGATCGATACCACGCTGTACACAGGTACGGAAGCTGTGGCTGCGGTGGAGTTATTTGCGGGCAAGGTAGTGCGGTACATCTTCCTGAGCACGGGGCAGGTGTACCTGGTGCGTGTGGGTGCTGAACGTCCCTATAAGGAAGAAGATTATGCCGGGCCGGTGATGGCGGAGCCACAGAAGGCAGACGTTTCAGAATATGAGAACTGGCGTTATGGTTTCGACAAACGCGCGGCGGAAGATGTGTTCGCGAGCGCGTGGACGAATAATAAATTTCCGTTTACCAGCCTGCGGCTGCCGATGGTGAACAGTGAACGCGACCACTATGACCGGATCTACGGATATTTTCTCCGCGTTCAAGATGAAGGCCCGATTCTGATCCCCGACGATGACGGAGCGCCGGTGCGGCATGTGTATGGTGAGGACGTGGTGCAGGCGATCCTGCGGCTGGCTGAGAGTGATAAAGGTAAAGGTTGCGCTTATAACATTGGACAGGATGAAACTTTATCTTTAACGCAGTTTCTGGAATTGCTGGCCGAGACCATGCACTGCCCCTTGAAGATTGTTCGCATGCCTCGGGAAGAACTCAATCGCGAAGGCTTGCTGCCGCATTGCTCTCCGTTCAGCGGCAAATGGATGTCGTCACTGGAGAACGCGCGCAGCAAAGCAGAGCTGGGCATGGAGTACACGCCTGTGGCCGCATACGTGAAAAAGCTAGTCAGTTATTTCCAGGCGGTGCGTCCGCATACAGTGGAAGGTTATCAGCAGCGCGGGCGTGAAGTGGAATTCGCGAAGTCGAGATAAGTGTCTCCGACATCCGCGCCAAGCGTGCAAAAACGGTGCTGATTTAAAAAACACAAGGTCCCTCGGGCCTGCTCGCCGGCTGAAGAAAACGCCGGCTCGCTTAACGGCACCTCGGGATGACGATGCAAGGTACACGAAAAACAAACAGGACTACGTGTATTGCTGTAAGTTGTTTTTGTCGGTGTCATTCCCAACCATTCCTTACTCATCGCTTACACAACTTAACGGAATCCAAGAGACATTGCGTTGCCGCAAGGGTTTGCATTCCATAAGAGAAGTCATTTGAGCGTTAATGCCGGAAATCTTTGAGACGGTTTTAACGGGAGGGTACATGAGACATATAAAGGCTATGCTGCTGGGAGCGGCGTTAATGGCGGGAACCACTACTTTGGCGGTGGCACAAAGCGTGGTACCGGTGCAATGGGGATGGGGACAGCGCGACAACGATGACCGGCAGGCTTTCAGGGACGGCTTGAACCAGGGACAGCAGGATGCGCGGCACAATCGGCGATTCAATCCAGAGAGCAGCCGCTGGCGTGAGCGCGACGACCGCCAGGCATACCGCTCAGGATATGAACGCGGTTTCCAGCAAACCGGCAGCTACAACAATGGCGGCTGGGGGCGGGACCGCGACGGA
>DASXJO010001003.1:0-4108 GCA_036497385.1 Candidatus Angelobacter sp.
CCACGCCGTTAGTAATGCAGAGAACTTATCTCTTGTCCTCCACGTCAACGTATTCTGCGTCTATCACGCCTTCATCTTTCTTTTCCTGCTGCCCGGCGCCATTCGACTGAGCGCCAGCCTGCGGGCCTGCGCCCGCAGAAGCGCCGTCCGTTGGCGGCGTCTGCTGCGTTTTATACATGGCCTCAGCCAGCTTGTGTGAAGCTGCGGTCAGCTTTTCGCGGGCTGAATTCATGGCTGCCGCGTCCGTGCCTTCCAGTGCTTTCTTGGCATCCGCCACCGCCGACTCGACCTGGCCCTTTTCGTCGCCAGAAATCTTGTCGCCGTTTTCCTTCAGCATCTTCTCCATCTGATAAACCAGGCTGTCAAGACCGTTGCGGGCCTCAATCTCCTCGCGCTTGGTCTTGTCTTCCGCCGAATGCGCTTCGGCTTCCTTGGCCATGCGCTCCACTTCTTCCTTGCTCAGGCCGGACGAAGAAGTGATCTGGATCTTCTGCTCCTTGTTCGTGGCCTTGTCTTTTGCAGTCACGTTCAGGATTCCATTGGCATCGATGTCAAAGGTCACCTCAATCTGCGGCACGCCACGCGGAGCCGGCGGCAAGCCGGTCAGGTGGAATTTGCCCAGAGTGCGATTGTCCTTGGCCAGCGGACGCTCACCCTGCAACACATGGACTTCAACCGAAGGCTGGCTGTCAGCCGCCGTGGAGAAAGTCTCCGTCTTCTTGGTCGGAATCGTCGTGTTGCGCGGAATCATCTGCGTAGCCACGCCACCCAGCGTTTCAATCGACAACGTCAGCGGAGTTACGTCGAGCAGGAGCAGGTCTTTCACGTCCCCTGCCAGCACGCCCGCCTGCACCGCTGCGCCAATGGCAACAACCTCATCCGGGTTCACGCCCTTATGCGGCTCTTTGCCAAACAGGTCTTTTACCAGCGTTTGTATGCGAGGCATGCGCGTCTGTCCGCCTACCAGAACCACTTCGTCGATCTTGCTGGCGTCAACGCCCGCGTCTTTCAATGCCTGTTTGCACGGCGCCATGGAGCGCTGAATGATGTCATCCACCATCTGCTCCAGCTTGGTGCGCGTCAGCTTCTTTACCAGGTGCTTGGGACCGGTTGCATCCGCGGTGATAAACGGCAGATTGATTTCGCTTTCCATGGTGGTGGAAAGCTCGATCTTGGCTTTTTCCGCCGCGTCACGCAGTCGCTGCAGCGCCATTTCATTGCCCTTTGCGCGCAGATCCAGCCCTTCATCCTTCTTGAACTCTTCCACGAGCCAGTCAACAATGCGCTGATCAATGTTGTCACCACCCAGGTGCGTATCACCATTGGTGGATTTCACTTCAATCACGCCTTCGCCAACTTCAAGGATTGAAATATCGAAAGTTCCGCCGCCGAAGTCGTACACGGCAATGGTTTCTTCCTTTTTCTTGTCCAGCCCATAAGCCAGCGCGGCCGCTGTGGGCTCGTTGACGATGCGCTTCACGTCCAGACCGGCAACTTTGCCCGCATCTTTGGTCGCTTGGCGCTGCGCGTCATTAAAATATGCCGGAACCGTAATCACGGCTTCCGTAACGGACTGGCCAAGATAATCTTCCGCGGCTTTCTTGAGCTTCTGCAGGATCATCGCCGAAATCTGCTGCGGCGTGTATTCCTGCCCTTGCGCCACAATGGCGACGTGATCGCCCTGGCGGACAACTTTGTACGGGACCATCTTCATTTCTTCATTCACTTCGTCGTAGCGGCGTCCCATAAACCGCTTGATGGAATAAATAGTATTTTCCGGATTGGTGATGGCCTGCCGCTTGGCCACCTGCCCCACAAGGCGCTCACCCGATTTGGTGAAGCCGACCACCGAAGGCGTCGTGCGACCGCCTTCCTCGTTGGCGATAACCTTTGGTTCGCCACCTTCCATCACGGCCACCACTGAGTTCGTGGTTCCGAGATCAATTCCAATAATTTTCCCCATCGCGTTCACCCTCCCTGCTTATAAGTGCTTAAAAATCAGTCATTCAGCCATTCACAACAGAATCATTATGAGATATGAGTGAGTTACTGTCAAGGGATTAGATGTCAGCCATTGGGCTGAAGTTGCGAGAAAAACAGGGGCTTCATAACTGCGCGGAACCCTTCTCTTTCAAAGGGTTATAGGTGAGCAAGATTTTGCAGCATCGTCGCAAATCGGTGGACCGGCATATCACAATGAGGACAGTAAATAGCTGGCCGCTCCCGCACCGGCGCGACCTGCCCACGCGAAATAACGAGACTTCCATCACAAGAAAGCGTTACACTTCGCCCGGCCCCGTCTTTCCAAGAACCACCCGGACATTTCAAGACCCCAGATAGCCAACTAACGATAGTGCGGCGATAGGCAATTTTTCGGCTTTGATTTTGCTCAAGATGTAACGCTCTGCCCGTCAGGATCACAACCGTTCCGTATAGGAGAAGTATGAGAAACCATTTGCAGATCAGCGGTCTCGCGGCCGTACTGTTGTTTTTCGCGCCTATGGTGCGCGCCCAATTGATCGACAACAATCAAGCTCCGAACACGGCCAAGGCCGGAATCAATAAATCGCTGGCCAATGAAATAGGTCCGGGCCGCGGCGATTTGATGACGCCGAATTCCTCTCTGTTCATTATCAATCGAGATCCTTTCCGTTCGGTCCGCCGTGGACGCCAGATCTTCCAGCGCAAGTTTCTCCGCGCTCAAGGACAAGGCCCCACAAATAGCGATGGCACCGGCAACATCAACGTGACCGGTGGGATCGGCGCAGGTCTGTCTGATAGCTGCGCTGGCTGCCATGGCCGTCCGCGCGGATCCGCAGGCGCAGGCGGTGTCGTGGCCACGCGTCCGGATAGCCGTGACGCTCCACACCTATTCGGCCTGGGACTCAAAGAAATGCTGGCCGACGAGATGACCAGCGACATGCGTGCGATCCGCGCCGCCGCGATCACAGACGCAAAGAAGTCCGGCCACGCGGCGACCCGCCAGTTGCTCACCAAGGGTGTTTCCTTTGGCTCAATCACGGCAAATCCAGACGGCAGCGTGGATACGACCCAGGTTAGCGGCGTGAACACTGACCTTCGCGTGCGTCCTTTCTTTGCGGAAGGCAGCACCATCTCCATCCGTGAGTTTCTGGTTGGCGCGTTTCGCAATGAAATGGGCATGGAAGCGGCAGACCCTGACCTGCTTGCGGCCAGTGCTGGAGGCCGGGTGGTAACGCCTTCCGGCATGGTGCTGGATGGCTCACTGGATAAGATTGAAGCTTCGCCGATCACTGATAACGGCTCTGATCCCGATGGCGACGGCATCAATAACGAACTGCCAACCAGCATCGTCGATCATGAAGAGTTTTACCTGCTGCACTATTTCAAGCCAGCGGTTTACCAGCAGACGGAAAATACACGCAAGGGAAGAAAGCTGTTCGACAAGATCGGTTGCTCTTCCTGCCATGTTGCCGATTTCCTGATTGAGCACGACCGTCGCGTGGCCGACCTGGACACGGTTTACGATCCCGTCCGCGGCAACATGAACCATCTGTTTGCCACGGCAATTCCGGCTCTGCATGAAATCAATGACGGCTCAGGTTTTGCCACCATCAAGGTCCCGAATGGCGGTGCGTTCCTGGTGAAAGACATTTACACCGACTTCAAGCGGCACGACGTTGGTGTGAATTTCTACGAACGCAACTACGATGGCACAATGCAAAAGCAGTTCCTCACGCGTCCGCTCTGGGGGGTCGGGACAACCTCGCCATACGGTCACGACGGACGCAGCATCAACCTGCATGAGGTCATTCTGCGTCACGGCGGCGAATCGCTGGCCTCGCGCAATGCTTATGCCAAGCTGGAAGCGGAAGACCAGGATGCGATTCAGGCGTTTCTTAACTCGCTGGTGCTTTTCCCGCCGGACGATACGGCTTCCACGCTTGATCCGGGCGTTCGCACCACAACGAACTTCCCACAGTTTGGCCACGGCAGCATTAAGTTGACAGTGCTGTTCAACGATCCAACAGATCCAGAATAACGAACGAGGAATGAAACGGAGAAGCCAAAGTTAGCGGCTGAGGGCTCAGCCGTTATTCAAAATGGGCCGCCACCTGTCGTGGCGGTC
>DASXJO010001004.1:0-7311 GCA_036497385.1 Candidatus Angelobacter sp.
CCAACCCGGCACGATTGTGGGCGCTGGAAACGCCGTCAAGGGTCAAGATGAACGCCAAAATCGGGCGCCCTTGACTGCGTTTCCAGCGCGATGCCCCTGTCTGTCTTTTTTCGACTTGACACCGGCCGTTGTCGTCATAGATGGGATGACCACGCTCAACTCCGCGCCAATCTGGGATGGGTATAGGAGGGGGGGAGGGGTGGAAGTGGGCTTCGCCGATTTAGATCGTTCGACTCCCGGTTGCACCGGTCGCTCACGATGACAGTTTGAAGCGCGGCGATTTTGCGCCGCGCGTCTTTGTAGGTGATCCGCTGATCGGAATATAGCGCGATCGGAAAAGCAAACTCTACCGGTTGTATAATCCGCGATAGTGATCCTTAAACTGGCTTTATTCTTGTGGTTTATTGCGCTGTGTGTCTCTCTGGTGGCCAAGGGCAAGAGCAGGTCATGGATGCCGAGGCTTTTTCTGGGCGGATTCGTTCTTCTGTTGCTCGGCTTTTTCCTGAAGCTGGTTTCGCGAGTGATCTGACAGGGCGAGCGAAGGCACGAGGCCCTACGCTGTAACCAGCGATCCGACTTTTTCACCGGTGACCACGCGCCTAATATTCCCGTGGACATTGAGATTGAAAATCACGATGGGCAGGCTATTTTCCTGGCAAAGCGAGATTGCGGTGGCGTCCATGACGCGCAGCCCGCGCTTGAGCACGTCAAGATAGCTGATGCAGTCGATCATGGTTGCGGTGCTCACCAGTTTTGGATCGGCGTCATAGATGCCGTTCACCTTGGTGGCTTTCATGATCACGTCCGCCTTGATCTCCATCGCGCGCAGTGAAGCTGCCGTGTCCGTGGAGAAATAAGGGTTGCCGGTGCCGCCGGCAAAAATCACCACGCGGCCCTTTTCCATGTGCCGCAGGGCGCGGCGGCGAATGAACGGCTCGGCCACCTGGTTCATCTCCAAGGCCGACATCACGCGCGTATGCACGCCTTGTTTTTCCAGCGCGTCCTGCAAAGCCAGAGAGTTGATCACGGTGGCCAGCATGCCCATGTGGTCTGCGGAGACGCGGTCCATGTCGCGCGCCTGCTCAGCTACGCCACGGAAGAAATTGCCGCCACCCACCACCAGCGCTATCTCTACGCCGAGATCGCTTACGTCCTTGATTTCCGCTGCGATGGAGTGAATGCGGCTGGTTTCAACACCAAAACCTTTGTCCCCGGCCAGGGCTTCACCGGAGAGTTTGAGAAGAATGCGTTTGTAAGCAGGCATGCTGGATAAGTATAGAGCAAGCAGCTTTTCCTGTAATCCCGAACGGAGTGAGGGATCCCCTATGACCGATAAACTTCTGAGACAACGATCAAAACCCATAACGACACGTGGAGCATGAATAACTCACGCTTCCCGCTACGCGAACGTGATAATCACGATTTCCGGCCGCGTGCCCACGCGCATCGGCGGACCCCAGGTGCCGGTGCCGTAGGTGGTGTAGACCTGCAAAGCTCCGAAGCGTTGCAGTCCGTGGATGAATTTTTTCCAGACGCGCTGGGCGATCAGTGTCCAGGGAAAGAACTGCCCGCCGTGTGTGTGGCCGGAGAGCTGCAGCGATATGCCTTCTTCCTCGGTGATGGGCAGGCGCACCGGAGCGTGCAGCAGTAAAACGCTCGCGCGTCTACGATCGAGGTCCATGCGTTGCAGGATTGAGCGGTATTGGTCGGCATTGACTGCGTCGCGATAGTGGACGCCGATAAGCTGCAGGCCATCGACTTCAACTTTTTCATTGTTCAACACCCGAATGCCAGCCCGCAGCAATGGCGGCAAATATTCCGCGTTACGGTAAAACTCTTCATGATTTCCGGCAATGTAATAGACGCCCAACGCTGCCGCCTTCGGCGACGAAACCAGGTCACGCCAGGGCTGCGCAAGCTTTTCAAAGTCCGCGGCCACGCCATCATAAAGATCGCCCGCGATGAAGACGATGTCATTCTGCAGCGTGAGCAGCTTGTTGACTACACGTCGCACAAAGCGGCCGTTGCGCACGTGCCCGAGATGGAGATCGCTAACCAGCGCTGCTGTCCGTCCACGCCATTGCAGAGGCAAATTAGGCAGCGTGACTGACATGCGCACGGTGCGCGGCCACGCCGCATTGAGCAGTCCATAAAGGCTGGCCGCCACGCCGGCAGCGAAGGCCACGTTGGCGATGGATGCTGTATGCCAGCCTAAGCCGCCAACTGCGTTCGCGCCATAAACGATCCAGCAGGCAATTGAGGCGAGCAGAAAATTACTGGCAAATCCCAGCCACAGCGCGGAGATCAGATACAAGAATCGCACCAGAGGGTGATATGAATACCAGCCACGAAAAGACGCTGCCACAAAGCTCATGGCAAGCAGTGCAAACGCCAGCTTCATCTGCCATGATGCGGCCCACCCGCCCCAGAAGTACGCTACCGTGGCATACACAAACGAGTGCGCTAAAAAGAGAATCGCCTGTACCGTGCTGACAAAGACCAAGAGCCGGGATCGCAACCTGTTAGGAATCCTTTATGAAGAAGAAAGCTGCCGCAATTTGAGTCTACAAGGTTAGACGATGAGGGCTGAGAGCACGATTCACAAAGCAGCGGAGAGCCGGTGAAATAAATGTTTGGCCAGCTCGCCACCATCGGTTCACTCCACAAACATGCAATCGCCGTATGAAAAGAACCTATATTTCTCTGCGACGGCATGCGCATATGCCCTCAACACATTTTCCCGTCCGGCAAAGGCCGCAACCAGCATCAGCAACGTTGATTTCGGCAGATGGAAGTTCGTAAGCAGGGCGCTAACCGCGCGGAACTGGAATCCCGGATAGATGAAGATGTCTGCTTCCCCTCGGCCCGCATTCACCGTCGCAATTCCCGCTGAATCTAATGCGTTCTGCCGCGCTGCAAACTCCAGCGTCCGCACCGTAGTTGTTCCCACCGCAACAACTCGCCGTTTCTCAGCCAGCGCGCCATTAATCTGCGCCGCTGCAGCTTCAGAGATCGAATAACTCTCGCGATGCAGCTTGTGCTCTTCCACGTTCTCTGCGTGTACCGGCTGAAATGTTCCAAGCCCCACATGCAGAGTCAGCTCTGCTATCTCAATTCCGCGCTCGCGTATATCGGCCAGAATCTGCGGCGTAAAGTGCAGGCCAGCGGTTGGCGCCGCGACGCTGCCCGTGGTTTCCGCCCGCGCATAAACCGTCTGGTAACGTTCGCGGTCTTCCTGCCGGTCTTCACGCGCGATATACGGCGGCAGCGGGACGTGTCCAAGCTTCTCCACCACGGCAAAAAAATCGGGCACGGGATCAAAACGCAAAGTGCGTTCGCCGAACTCGCCGCGGGCTATCACTTCGGCGGTCAACTCCGGGCTTGGCGCAGACGAGCCTGAACCTGCGCCCTCAAGCACAGATCCCGACGACTCGCTCGCGGGGGTTGAGCCAACGCTAGATTCTTCGATAGAGAAGAAAATCTTCTCCCCTACTCCAATCTTCCTGCCCGGACGGACCAGTGCCTGCCATTCGAGCGGCCCCAGTTGTCGTGTAAGCATTACCTCCACGCGGCCATGGAGAAAATCGCGCGACGCGGGATTTCGTGGGCTAAGCGGCTGCGCATGCAAGCCGGCGCGGCGTCCGTAAAGGCGGGCCGGAAACACGCGGCTACTGTTGAGCACCAGCAGGTCGCCGGAACGAAGCAAGCAGGGGAAGTCAGTGAACTTTCGATCTTCAAACTTTCCGCTGGACCGCGATAGATGGAGCAGACGGGAGCTGCTGCGGTCGGCAAGCGCTTCCTGCGCGATCAGCTCCTCTGGGAGGTGGAAATCAAAG
Source organism: Candidatus Angelobacter sp. (assembly GCA_036497385.1). Lineage (GTDB taxonomy): Bacteria > Acidobacteriota > Terriglobia > Terriglobales > Acidobacteriaceae > Angelobacter. The sequence continues at coordinate 3,837 of DASXJO010001004.1, forward strand.
TCTGAAACCAGCACTCCACGGGATTATAGTCCCCAAAAAGCCTACTGGTTTTTTCTCGATTGCATTTCGGACGCTTTTTCGCGTGATCTCACCGCTCTTGGTATCTCGCCGCTGGCAACCTACTTCTTACGATCTCGCGGCGCCACATTGATGGCAGGTTTGCGCAGCGGAATGATTGCGCCCTTGCTGGGATCGGCGTGGGCATTGCTGGCGCGGAACGCAACTTCATCCTGCACAAAGCGGACAAACTCCTGCATCTTGCGGTTCATATCTTCCATGCGTTCGCGCATCGTCAAGATAATGGCGATTCCGGCAATGTTCACTCCCAGATCACGCGCCAGGTTCAGGATGAATTCCAGCCGCTGCAGGTCTTCTTCAGTGTATAGGCGCGTATTGCCGTCAGTCCGTGAGGGCTTAAGCAGGCCTTCGCGCTCATAGAGCCGCAGCGTCTGCGGATGGATGCCATACATCTCCGCCACGGAGGAGATCATGTAAGCGCCTTTGGATTTGCGTTTAGCCGTCATTGTTTAAGTTCTCTGCTTCGCATAAACACAATGATCATACCCACGCCAAAAGATTATCTTCTCGCAAGCCATCCCATTTTTTTCTGCCACCCGGATCGATTGCACGTTTTCTGGCCGAATCAATGAGATCACGCGGTCAACACCCAGTGCTGTAAACGCGTACTGCATGCACGCCGCAGCCGCTTCGGTCGCATAGCCGTTGCCCCAGAGATCGCGTCGCACGTGGTAGCCGATTTCAATGTCGTCCCTTCCATCCACGTCCCGCAAGAAACAGCCGCAGTCGCCAATCAGCTCGCCTGAATTTTTCAGGATCATCGCCCATAATCCGTACCCATTGCTTTGGTAGCGTTCTCGATTTCTTTCGATCCACTCTTCAACGCCCTTGCGATCAAAAGCTGCCGGATAATACTGCATCGCCACCGGATCGCCCAGAACAGCCAGCAGAGCCTCCGCATCCTGCGGAACAAATTCGCGCAGACGCAGGCGTGCCGTCTCCAGGATTACACCTTGCTCCATAGCTCCGCCCGCGGATCGTCCGGATGAAGCTTCTGCAATTCCTGCCACAACTCGCGCGCCTTCATATCATGCGCTGCGGGGACCGTAATCTTGATTTCCACGATCTCATCCCCGCGCTTGTCATCGCGCGTGGCTGAAGGCACCCCTTTTTCGCGCAGACGCAGCTTCTGTCCGCTCTGGGTTCCCGGCGGAATCTTCAATTGCGAGCGCCCGTCGATAGTCGGCACTTCAATCTTCGCTCCCAATGCGGATTCCCAGGCGGTTACCGGGACACTCACGTGAATATCGTCGCCTTCGCGGCGGAACACCGGATGATCACCCACACGAATAATCACGTAAAGATCGCCCGGCTGCCCGCCTTGTGTCCCCGCATTGCCCTTGCCGGCGATACGTATGCGCTGGCCGTCGCGCGTGCCGGCCTTCACCCGGACCTCCAAGGGCTCTGTGCGTTCAACCACGCCTTCTCCGTGGCATACAGGACACGGAGGCTGCACTTTGCCGCTGCCGTGGCACCGTGGGCAAGTCACGTTGAATTTCATCCCGCCGCCGGATTGCGTAATCTGGCCGCTGCCGTGGCATTGCGGGCAAGTCGTGGGCGTTCCCACAACGCCGCTGCCGTGGCAGTTGGTGCAGGTATCAAGCCGCGTGATGTTCAGGCGCATTACCGCGCCGCGGATCGCATCCCAAAAGCCGACGTTGACCTGGTATTCAAGGTCGGTGCCGCGCTCCGGCCCCTCTTCCGTTGCTGCGCCGCCGCCACGCCCGCCGCCAAAAATGCTTGAGAAAATATCGCGGAAACCACCGCCGCCGCTCGAGCGTCCGCTTGCGCCGCCAGCATCAGAAAAATCAAAGCCATTGAAGTCAAAGCCCTGCCCGCCCGCGCTTCCCGGACCTCTGCCGCCCGGCGTTGCGCCAAAACCGCCTGCGCCAAAGCCTCCGCCGCGCGAATACGCCTCTGCCGCCGCAGGATCGATATTGTCTGAGTAAAAGCCGAGCTGGTCGTAAATCTTGCGCTTCTTGGGATCGCTCAGGACGTCGTTGGCTTCAGAAATTTCCTTGAACTTCTCTTCCGATTTTTTGTCGTTGGGATTTACGTCTGGATGGTATTTCCGGGCGAGCTTCCGGAAGGCCTTGCGGATCTCCTCCGACGAGGCAGTTTTTTTGACGCCCAGCGCGCCGTAATAATCCTTTTGTTGACTGGCTGCCATTATTTAATCCGAGTTCCCTCGCTCCGCTCGGGATTTCGCCTGCGTGCTCCCACTTCGCTCACGCCCGCAATCGACTCAACCTTTGTTGTGTCGTTGCCATGAATTTGGTTTTGCTAATTACTAAGTACTAATTACTGCTTTTCCGGCACCTTCGTCGCTTGCCACGCTACGGCCTGCCATTTGCCGTTGCGCTTTAAGAAAGTTCCTGTGTTGCGATAGTAAGCCGTTGTCGGCTTGCCATTTTCAACGTTATGCGCGACCAGCCTGAAATTCACCACCGCCATTTCGCCGTAGGGATGTACCGTGAAATCGTCCGCTTCAAAAGTTATCTGCGGGTCGCTCGTCGCACGCACGTTAATGTTCTTCAGAATCTCCGCCTTGGAGACGGTTAAGCCGGTGGCACGCGTATAGATCACGTCATCGGCAAAGAATTCCTGGAAAACCTTGGGATCGTTTTTAGGAACGTTAGCTAGGAAGTCGCGGACAAGCTGTGTGACCTGTTGGGTAGCGGCATCTTGCGGGCCTGCAGGCTTGCTGGCCTGCGCATTGTTCTGAGCGAGGGCCATCATAGGCAAAAGGGCCGCAACGGCGAACAGCTTCAGGCCACGACGTCTCATGTATTTCATCTGCTCTCCAGGGGCTAAAGCCCGGAAAATTTATAAGCCGTAACGGCACGAGTGAACTCGTGCCCTGACACTTGTCTCGCCGAACCGACGCTTCAAGAATTCCTACATTGCAATTCTTGAAGCGTTTTTCGCGTTAATTCGCGGCTAAACTTTTGCCTTTATCTGCGATCATCAGCGTAAATCTGCGGCGAAAAGCACTTACGCTGCTCCCACTTCCTGGATCATGTACCGTGCGCCCGGCTCATCGGCCACTGCGCTGGCCACAAATTGCTGCGCCGCTTCCATGGTATAAAGTCCGGGCATTACCACCCAGTTCACAACCTGGCTCCATCCTTCCGCCATTTTTACTACCAGATATTTTTTCAAAAGAGACTCCTTTTGTCGCATAGGCCAAAGGCGGCTCACCCTAGGGCCCCGTGCAAGCCCGCTTTTGGCTTGCATGGGTAGAGCGCCGCCTTTACCACGCCGTTAGTAATGCAGAGAACTTATCTCTTGTCCTCCACGTCAACGTATTCTGCGTCTATCACGCCTTCATCTTTCTTTTCCTGCTGCCCGGCGCCATTCGACTGAGCGCCAGCCTGCGGGCCTGCGCCCGCAGAAG
>DASXJO010001005.1:0-1937 GCA_036497385.1 Candidatus Angelobacter sp.
TATACATGGCCGGGATCCGATCCAGCCTACGTTATCGAAGAAGTTGTGATTCAGGGTACCGGTGGAGTGGATCAAGCCCTCTTCCCGCAGGAAGCCGGCGTACGCACCAGGGTGGAAGGCTTTACCACTGACATAGCGCGCCAGATTGACGTCTCCGCGATTGATCAGGATTGCAACGGCAACCTGACCTTCCGCGAGCCGGCATGGGCATCGAACTTTCCGGTTGAGCCGGGACCTCCGGGAGTCGGCGTAAAAGGCCGTTGGCGCATGCGCTTCCCCCAGGGCGGCAATTTCCTGCCCGCCGTGCAGAACGTGGGCGCGCGCGTGAGCGGCAGCCTTCCGGGAAAGACCAAGAATGGTCTGACCTATTCGGAATATCAATTGCCTAGCAGCGAGTTCATCTTCCCAGAGAACCAGGTGCCAGGCTCACGTCAGCCGATGTCCAACTTCGCTGACATCCTGTGGCTGGATAACGGCATGGGCCAGCTGCCAATGGTCAGCGACGTTTTCGATAGCTCCCAGGTTCAGCTGGGACAACAACCAATTCCGTTTTACCCCAACCAGGTGATGGGACAGCTGAATCCGTTCCCGGATAACACGCTGCCTCCGCTGACCTGCGTTCCCGGCGCGATCACTACGCTCGCCGTGCCGAAATTTACGTCTAACCCGAACCCGCCGTTTGCTGGAATCACAGTCACGCTGGACGGGACAAGCAGCAATCCGCCAACCGGACCGTTCCAGTGGGCGCAGATCATCAATCCCGGCGATCCGGTTATTACTCTGAGTGATCCGTTTGCCGCCAAACCAACCTTTGTGGTTCCGACAATCGCTGGAGCGCAGAACCTTACGTTCTCCCTGGTTGTGGGTGGACAGACCAGCAGCGTTCCGCAATCGGCTTCGGCAAGTCTGATCGTGCCGGTAGTGATTGCGCCTGCAGGGACTGCGCCGGTTGTCAATGCTTCAGCGACCGGACCGAATCCTGCTCCAATTCTCGATGGCATACCGCCTCCGCCTCCGACCGTGAGTGGCACCACGATTACGGTTGCCAGCGGTGCACCAGTAACCTTGAGCGCGACCTGCGTTGATCCTGCTCAGGCGCCAGGTGCGGCTTGCAATTCCACCTTCACCTGGACCTTAGTATCTCCGGCGGCTCTGCCTCCCGACGCGACACTGTCGGCGACCACTGGCTCACCGGTGATCTTCACAGCGGGTACTGTGCCGGAACTCACGCCAGCTCAATCCTTCACCTTCCAGGTGACGGCAACCAGCAGCGTGGCTCCGAATCTGGTCAGCGCGCCAGCAACTGTAACCGTAATTGTCCAGCCGGCCACTGACACGATCGTGGTCAGCAACGTTGTCTATCGCCGCACCAAGGGCCGTCTGATCGTAAATTGCAGCGACTTTACGCCAGGCGTAACCCTGACCGTGACTCTGGACATCATCAACCCCGCCACCGGACTCCAGTGGCAAGGCGTGATGGGACCAATCATCCCGTTCGCCCAGGGCGTGTTCTCGCTCCGCTTCAGCAACATACCGCCGCCGAACCTAGTGACGATCACTTCGGACGCTGGTGGATCTGCTCAGTCGGGCATCACGTTCCTGCGCTAAACCAAACCTGGGGCTGCCGGACTTTCGGCCCGGCAGCCTCAATAGCAGAAAGTACTTCCCCCGCATCGGGCTCGAAGAAGCGGGACTGATTAGAAGAAGCAATCATCGAAGAGAGGAACCAAAATGAACTCGAACTTTATGCGGGCCGCAGGCAAGGACAGCAAACAGACCTTGCTAACTCGCTCATGGAAACGCAGCCTGATGCTGGCTCTGGTTACCCTGCTATGTGTAACCAGCGCGTTTGCAGGACCGGGCGTGCAAGTAGGAAATCAACAGATGTTTCGCCCTAGCGGGTTGATCAAGGCAACAGTCACAACCCCGGGCGGAAC
>DASXJO010001006.1:0-4336 GCA_036497385.1 Candidatus Angelobacter sp.
TCTCGCCTTTGGCGTGGCGCGACTCATAGGTGCTCCACACATGCGCAATGTGGTCCCATTGCTCTACACGGTTCGCTAGTGAATTTTCAAAAAAGCCCTCCTTACTGAAGAAATCCTGAGCTCGCGTGGCGTATTCGTCCGGCGAGGAAACCCGCGCCGTTACAGCGCCTTTATCATCGCGGCGGCTGGGAATCAAGCGTGCCCCAGGATAAAAAAAGCCGCGAAAGCGGTCCCAGTCACGCGGGCCGGCAGGGCCGGAAATCACTTGATACACGGCAGCAATAATGTGATCGATGGAATCAACGTCACCCGGGCGCGCACTGGGCGCAGCTGTGCCGGGCGCAGGCGATGTCGCTGGGGACGGCGAGGGTTGGGGCGCGGCATTCTGGGCGCTCGCGTACAAATAAGTCAACCCAAAACAAAGTGTGAGGACGGCGATGAGTTTTTTCATGAAAAGAATCTAACGCCGATTGACCATACCCGCAAATCTGGGGCACAGGTGCTGCAAACTGCGGGTCTCAATGTTCCCAGATGCTCTCACTCATGGGCGTTTCTTCGTCTGGATGTTGCCGCTTCCACCATTGCAGATAGTGCAGGTTGCAGCAGAAGGTGATGGGCGCGCTCTCCACGGCGGGAATGGAGATGCCATCATCAATGGATGCCCCACACTCGCTGCACACCCCCATCTGGACGAACTCAGGAGCAATAAGTCCGTGCCAGGGAATCCGTCGATATCCGCCCTCGTAAGCGCCGGAGGAATAAATCGGGCCGATGGGTTCGCGGGTACGAGTGTGCCAGTTCTGGCAGTAGATCCAGTGGTCAGCCAGCATGGCGAGGCTACGTATCTCACAGAATGAAGTTTGGGTTTCATCGGGCGCAGGGTTTCGCCACATGCCGCGATTGCGGCGATTGAACCCGCAGGTCCCGCAATTGTCCGGGCCACCGTTTGGCATAGCAGCACTCCTGTAATTTGCGTCCTGATGCGCCAGCACTCTACCAGAAATGTGATTGCGGCGGGAATCGTCTGCATGTAACCTGCTGGCAAGAGGACTAAGTTGCTTTATCCCGGAGAGACAGTACGGCTTTTGCGCGAGCTACCGGAAAGCGGGTTGCCGCAGCACACGGAAGGCAGAGTGACCGCCGTTCCGCTGCCGACTGAAGGCGAGCCGCGCACAGTCGAAGTCCGCTTTTATCGTAACGGAGAGGCAGTCACGGTCAGCCTGCCAATGGAAGACATCGAGCTGGTCATCGAGCAGTCCGTGCTTTTCCGGACAGCCGTTTTCTGGTCACTGCAGGAACCACGCGACAAACTGGTGGAACTTGCGGTCAACTCTTTGCTTGATCACGGCTTCTTGCTTCGTGATGGGCTGAACGTGGCCCGGCTACATTATGATCGTGATGACCGCTGGTGGAAGTGGGGCGAGAAGATTTCTGATCCTACAGGCGCTCTGGGTGTGACTTCAGCTTCCGCATGGGATGGATGCATGGTGGCGTTTTCCGGCCTGCAGCGCTTTCATCTTGAGTTTCGCCTGCGCGGCCGCCGCGACCCGGTCATTTTCCTGCATGAACGGGAAGAAGCGTATGCCGACCAGATCAAGACCACCCAACCAGCCATGTCACTGGCGCGCGTGCTAATGAATTTAGCAAGCGCGGTGGGCGCTCAATACTGCGCATTTCCTGTCGCGGATCCGTGGCTGCAGGATGAAGACTGGCAGTCTCTCATGCGTCCGCCGCTGTATCCGGATTTTTTCATGGTGCCGGAAACAGCGCTGCCAGAGGGGCTGCCTGGGTTTCGCGGGATCAAGCTCACTGAGAGCCGGGCAGTATGGACATGGCTTCCCATGAAAGGCTCGCCTACAGAGGTTGGATTCAATCGCACGGATGACGAATTGAACCGCAACCGGCTGCGAAAACTGACCGCGCTGGGCGAAAAATATTATGACCAGATGTATGAGAGTGGTCGCGGCGCCAATGGCTGCTACAGCAGTGCCAAGGATGCTTTCTATGATGCCATTGGATTGGCCAACGAGCTTGGGCTGAAGGAAGAAGCCGAAGCGCTCTCGAAAAGGCTGGAGCACATCAAAGCAGTGTTTCGCAGCCAATTCACGTAGATCCCGAACAAGATAAATAACGCGACTTACTCTCAGTGGGGTTGCGACTTCTGCAGCAATTCCGCCAGATGGTCTCCCCAGATCGCCGGCCATGAGTGGGTCCCGTGACCACGAGTCTGGTCCGTGATAGGTAGCAATACGAACTGACCGTTCTTCACGCGCTGAATGTCGCGATCAATGATCTTGAGTTCGGGCGGGTTGATCTGATCGTCGGCTGAGTTCACGGCAATCAGTGGCGCGGTGATTTTCTCCAGTTGCGGCTCAGGATTGTAATTCCGTGAAGCGTCAAAGTAATAGATCATGTCATTGGCGTCCGTGGTTCTCATGCGCGAGGCGACAAAGTCCTCCAGAAATTTATCCGCTTGTTCTCGCGTTGGCTCATCTTTCTGCATGCGCATAGGCGCGCTGCCCATGATCAGCAAAATATCCAGTGCCGCGGCCAGGCCGTGAGGCTGCTGAGTATATTCGCCGTTGTTCCAATCGGGCGAGGTGCGAATCGCGTCCATGATCATGCGGCGCATCATGCGGTTGCGCCCGGCAATTTCCACTGGCTGGCTCGCCAGCGGCATGGCCGCGTCAATGAAATCAGGATGCTGCTCTGACCATAGCCATGTGTGCATGCCGCCCATCGACGTTCCCATCACCAGCCGCAGATGGTTCACGCCCAGTCCCTGCGTGAGCAGCCGGTATTGCAACTCAATCATGTCGTCGTATTCATAGTGCGGAAAGCGCATGTGCAAACCGTCACTCGGCTTGCTGGATTCGCCGTGGCCCACGTTGTCCGGCAGGATAATGAAATACTTCGCGGCATCCAGCAATTGCCCTGGACCAAACACCACGCCGCCAAAATTCGGCGTTAGAAACTGCCGTCCGCTGCCGCCTGTGCCATGCAGGATCAGCACCGCATTGCGCACCCTGCCGCTGGCATCTTTTTGCGGCGTTCCCAGCGTGTAGTAATGAAGTTTGACCTCAGGCAGCTTCTCTCCGGATTTGAACTGAAAGTCTTTCACGACAAAGGTCCCGGATTGAGGCGCGGGATAGTTGGCGGCGCGAAGCGCCAGACCTGTGAAGGTAATGAGCAGGACCGAAAAAACGCGACTGAGTTTCATGGGGATCTCCTTAAGAACCGAAAAGATTAAATGATCGAGGGCAAACAAGAAAAGGACATTCAAATTGAGATCGTAGGATTAGGCCAAGCGGTCAGTTCCATTTTGGTAATTCGTTACACGATATTTTTATTTTGTTACGCGTAACCAATCTCTGGCTCGTTGCTCCATACCAGCGCAACCGGGCCCCAAGAATCCTTCATAGCAGCTTTTTACCCTAAAGAAAAAGAAAGGTACGCAAATGAGAGGACATCGCGCTTCCAGATTGATTGCGAGTGCATCAGTGGTATTGTTGCTTACGCTCGGCGGTTTTGCACAATCGAACAATGAGAATAACGCCAGGCCGCTGGCCGTCAACCAAACCGAAGGGTTTGCTCAGGGGCAACTATTAGTATTCACCTATTTCCAAAATTTCGACTGCATCCATGAACCCTTTGACGACCTTGATCACAATGGCCAAGTTGCCGCGGTGGACGCCAATGAATTTCAGCGTCCTATCTGCACCGTGGGACACGGACCAACGCTCGATCCTACGGGACGGCCGATTCAAAATACACTCAAGCTGTATGTAATCGCGCCTTTCTTTGGCAATGACCTGAATCCCAACGATGCGTTTACCCCGGCATTAGGGCAGGCATTACTAAGTCTGTTTGGTTTCATTCCTGAAGCCTTTAAGACGAACCCCACAGTTCCGGTGCAATGTCCGGAGCCAGGTCTGCCGGTGACGCAGCACAAAGGCATGCCCAGCACCTGCACCATGCATACAAACCAGACTGACCTGGGGCCGGTCCTCGCCAAATTGGGCAAGGTACCGCCGAACACCAGCGTGCTGGTGCCCACGCTGAATCACAGCCATATCATTGATGGCAAGAATTTTGGACCAGTGTGGTGGGAAGTAATCTCCGTGTTGGTAACGGATCCCAGCGCATGGCCCAGCGCCGATGGAAAGACCGGCATCAACTCTTTAGACGCATTGCGCGCCGCGCAAGCGGCTGGGCAAGCCGCGCCCGACCAGCCAACCAACTTTTTCCTGTTCTTTGATTCGCAACCGGAAGGGCACAACTAACTTCGTTCTCTCCATGTCCATGGGCGCGGCGCGGGCGCTCATGGAGTGCTTTT
>DASXJO010001007.1:0-3508 GCA_036497385.1 Candidatus Angelobacter sp.
CAGATCGGCGATGGGCTGCTTCACGGAAATTGACGTGATGGTAATGATCCTGCCCCAGCGATGGCGCTGCATATAGGGAATTACCGCCTTTGCCAGATGCACCGTGCTCATGAGGTTCAATTCAACGGCTTTGCGCCATTCTTCGGCAGGGATGGCGAGAAAATTCTTGGCTGGCGGCCCTCCAGCATTTGCTACGCACACATCAATGCGCCCAAACCGCTTTGCCACCTGCTCAGTAAAGCGCTGGACGGCGTTGCCATCGGTTACGTCCAGAGCTTCGGCGTAAACTTCAGCGCCAGTCTGGCTGCGCAGTTTGTCAGCGGCTTCGACTAGAGTCTTTTCTGTGCGAGCGCACATGGCCACCTGTGCGCCTTCGCGTGCAAATGCTTCGGCTGTCGCCAGGCCGATTCCCTGGCTGGATGCAGCGACGATTACGCCCCGGCCTTTGAGTCCAAGATCCATGTTTATTTTCCTCCGTCTTCGAAAACAGGCTTGCCTGATCGACGATTTAACGGCCCGATCAGTGCGAGTCGCTTTTCCTGACGCATTTGTTCTGCAACCACCTTACCGCCGCTTTTATACACCTTGTAAGCACGTGCGTAGCTTTTGGAGGTGATGACTCTGTAAAACAGGCCGTCAATGAACTCTATGGCGCAGTTGTTCTCAATGGCAATCCCGATGCCGCCTGTCTTTCGAATCATGTCCCGGAAGTGCTTTCTGCGCGGGACGCCTATGGTCCGGCTGTTGTAGTGGGGGCAATGAATTCCCTTGAGGAGCCCCAACCCTTTTACGTTGATGTATTTCCAGTTTCGCGGATTGTAAAAGGACATGGAATCGGAATGTCCGGATTCAAACCAGCAGATTGAACCCGCGCTGATGCCGGAGAGCACAGTTCCTTTCGCGTAGGCCACCTTCAGAAGTTTATCGACGCCGAAACGCCGCCATATGCGCATCATGTGCAGAGTATTTCCGCCGCCAACATAGATGATATTCGCCGATAAAACCTTCTTCCGTATCTGCTCACGAGAAAGCTTTTCATCGATAAGGAAGAGGACGTCTGTTTTACATTTCAGGAATTTCCAAAATATTCCTGGACGTGCTTCCAATATCTTTCAGAATCTGAACTCGCGGTTGGGATAAAAAGAAGCTTCGGGTTCTTTTTGCCGGAAAGCCGGATAATCTCGCGATCAATCGCAGCGGTCCCCCTGGTCCTTATCTCTCCACCGCCAATGGCAACAATCGCCCTGCGCATGCGCTTATTATTGTTTCGCCGGTAATTGTCCAATGTAAACCTGTGCTGGCGCGCCGGCCTTGATCTTATTTTTCTCAAAGCAGACTTTGATTCTGCGGCGCAGCTCGCGGGCCACATTGTATTGCTTCCCCGGACGCACCTTGATCAGCATCAGATAATCAACTTCATTCCCTCGTACCCGCTCAATGCCGGGGACTTGCGGCTCCGCCACCAAGTCAGCCTTGAAAGCCGGATCGTTCCAAAACTCTTGTGCCACTTCTTGCAGCACTTCAACCACGCGATCGCTGTTCTCGCCATAGTCGGCTGCCACGTGGAGCGTTACCTGGGACCAATCCCGCGTCATATTGCTCACGATCTGTATCGATCCGTTAGGCACAATGTGCAGCGTGCCGTCGCTGTCACGCAGCGTGGTGCGGCGCATCGTGATTTCTTCCACGGCGCCGGTAACGCCAGCTGCGCGAATGGTGTCGCCGACTTCGAACTGGTCTTCAATAAGGATAAAGAAACCGTTGATCACATCTTTGACCAGCGTCTGCGCGCCAAAACCAATGGCCAGTCCGGCAATGCCAGCGCTGGCAAGCAGCGGTTCAATATTGATCTGGAACGCGTCTTTGAGAGCGGTCATGCCCGTAAAAAATACAATCAGGAAAACGCCCACGCTGCGAACCACCCCGGTGATAGTGCGCACCTGCTGCGCCCGGACCGGCCCATGAGAGCTTTTCTCCGCCAGCGCTACCAGCTTGCGGGTGATCAATCCCAGCAGGCGCACAAAAATGAAGGCCAGTACCAGGATTACGATTAGCTTGGGCGCTTTGTCGCGCGTCCACGCCACCAGGTAGTTATGCCACTCGTGCCAGATGTTGCTGAATTTTTCTTCCATTTGGATTAATTCTGGATTATAGCCGAGGGAAATCTGGCTTATAATGCCGACACCGTTTCTACGCAGGAGGGGAATAGATTGAGAGCTAAATATGCTCTAGTGGCCGGACTTTGTCTGGCCCTATCGGGGACGACGATTAACGCAGTTAGTGGTGCGGCCGCGCCTGCAGGCCAGATTCAAAACATAAATCCTGAGGTGACGCGCCGGTTTAACCAACTGCAGCAAATAGAGGAGAACGACCGGATGCGCAGGCAGAACATTGAGGAGGCACAGAAGCTTGTTTCGCTAGCGGCGGAATTAAAACAATACTCTGAAGCCATGGAAGTAGGCGGGCTGCCGCCGCAAGCCGTGCGCAAGGCCGGTGAAGCGGAAAAACTGGCCGGGAGAATTCATGGGCGGCTCAAGGAACGGGCGGGTCGAATCCGGCCACATTGAGGATCAGCAGCCCCTCATCATACCCGTAATGCAGTAACTTTATAACCGCGGTTAAGCTAAATTCTTAGAAGAGGTCATCTTTTGTGTTTGGAAAAATAATTACTGCTGCCGGTCTGATCCTGACCATCTGCGGGCCAGGTTTTGCAGCGACATCTCTTGTTGCAACTTCCTCCCAGAACGAAAACCGGCAGGACCCTGCGCAAAAAGAAATGCAGGACCGGATGGCGCGCGAAGCCAATAAGAAACGGCAGCAGGATATTCGCGAGCAGACCGATAAGCTATTTCAGCTCGCCACAGAACTCAAAACAGCGGTGGACAAGAGCAATGAAAACTTGCTGTCGCTGGACGTGATCCGCAAAGCTGAAGAGGTTGAGAAGCTGGCGAAAAAGGTGAAAGAGAAGATGAAAGAGTCAGTCGGGCCGCCGACCCGGCAGGAGATGCCCACGCCGGTTCCGCCTTTTCCGCACTGATGGTTGAGCTTGGCTCCCCTGAAAATCAAAGAACGAGAAACTAAAAAGCCCGCCGACTTTGCCGGCGGGCTTTTTCACGTCCGAGAAGCGCTTCAGGCCGCGGCCTTGGCGGCTTGCGCATCTTTTTCTGTACCGATGCGCATGGCATAGAACGACCGCCAGACAAAGATCGCCGATATAAGGAAAAAGACTGCAGCCAGTACCGTAGTGAGCATGCTGCCGTTTTCTGCCGTCATCTTTACCGCCAGCTCCACGGCCAGCAGGCCGAAAAGCGTGGTGAATTTGATGATCGGGTTCAGGGCGACGGACGAGGTATCCTTGAATGGATCGCCCACCGTATCTCCTACTACCGTGGCGTCATGCAGTGGTGTGCCTTTCATCTTCAGCTCCACTTCCACGATCTTCTTGGCGTTGTCCCATGCGCCGCCGGCATTGGCCATGAAGATGGCTTGATACAGACCGAAGACCGCA
>DASXJO010001008.1:0-3172 GCA_036497385.1 Candidatus Angelobacter sp.
AAAGAAAAAGGCCAGCGGCTAAAGCCGGAGTTCTAAAAGCCCTTAACGGCCCGGCTGAAGCCCGGGCCCTGATACGAAGCAGCGGGATTCGCAGTGCGACGTGATTGCTTCATGGCGCGGCTAAAGCCCGGGCCCTGATACAAACCACCTTGTCGCGAATTCTATCTTTATGTTGGTCCTGAAAGTGTCATTACTAGGACTGAAGAAAGCAGGCGTCCCATCGAGGACGCCCTTTTGCTGTACTGAATTTGTCGGACTACCGCGATGCCCCTACTGCTGCACGCCTACTGCCGGCTTTTCTCCCGCGGAGCCGCTCACGGTGGTGGCGCGCGCGGCGAAGAAGTTGTGATCGTACAGCGCGCGGTAGAACTTGCCGCTGATTTCAGCGGCTTTGGGGCCGAAGGTCGGACGGCCACCCTGGAGGAAGACCACGGTAACGATGTGTCCGTACTGCGTGTCAGCGTAAGAGGCGAACCAGCCGAAACGCGTGCCGTCTTTGGAGCAGGTGCCGGTCTTGCCCAGGATTTGCTCTTCACTAAAGTTGAGGCGCAGGCGGCGAGCGGTGCCATACTGCACAGCGCCGGTCATCCCTTCAGCGATTTCAGGGACGAGCGGGCCAATATCGAGCTGGCGCTTTACGCGCGGCTCAAAGCTGATGACCTGATTCACCGACGTGGGATGCTGGAGATAATAGAGCGTGCCTCCGTTAGCGACGGCGGAAACCAGCGCGCCGAGTTGCAGGGGCGTCATGGAAATGCTTTCACCAAAAGAGCACATCTTGCCGACGCCGCCGAGACTGGCATCGAGCTCATGCGTGGGGAAAACTCCAGCGTGCTCGCCTTCAATGCCGTAACCGGCAAGCTCACCCAGTCCAAACTGGTGCGCGTAAAAGCTGACCTTCTGGAAGCCGAGCCGGCGTCCAACGGCTTCAAAATAAGCATTGTTGGAATGCGCCAGCGCCTGCGTAAGGCTCATGTGCGAGCGTCCGCCCAGCGCGATGGCCTCTTCACGGGTGATGACTTTTTCACTTAGACCGGCCAGCGCAACGGCAACCTTGATAGTGGAGCAGGGCTGCGCGCCTTCACTGAGCGCCAGCTTCTGGTTGACCATGGCAAGAATGCGTCCGCTGGTGGGATCAATGGCGACGACGGTGCCGTTCATGTTTCCCAACGCATCAATAGCGGCTTGGCGCACCACGGGATCTTCACCTTCCACGATGTCGCCTTCAGTAATGTCATCGGCAAAGGAGCTGGCGGTAAATGTTTCAACCCAGCGATGGCGTGCATGGCGGCGATGCAGGCTGACGGTCTTTAAAGTGGCGCCAGTGGCGGAGGCTTTTGCGCGAGTAGCTCTTGCTGTGGTGGAGCGAGCGGCGGCGGTGCGTGCATTGGCGGACTTCGTCGCCGCTAGATGTCTTTTTGCAGCGCGATTGTGGCGGAGCCGAGCCATACGTTTTTGGGCGCGCGCGTTTTCAGTTACGTGTCCGCCGGCCTTGGTTTTGGTGGCGCTGTTGGTGCTGGATGCGAGCCCGAACGAACCGCTGGACAAAGCAAAAATCGAAATGAAGAAGACGAGGACGCGAAGACGAAATGTCATTGGAGTAACTGTCACCTGGGTACCCGGGAAAAACTTTAATTGCTGCTGTGTTTCCGCTGGAAACCATCGTCAGTCATAACTTCGAGGGCCAGAATGGTCAGCTACTGACGATCAACGCGGAAATTCAGCTCTTATCGCGATAGTAAGTGAAACTTTCCATCGCGTGCAACCGTAAATTCTCCTAGTACTGAAGTAAGTACCTTTCTTCTAATTAAAAAGATGCAGCGGCTCTCAGCGGAGTGGCTGCATGCTGGTTGTTTTGTTGCGCTTTGTTGCGCCAACCGGAGAGGACCAAAAGGTTCTCGCCAGTTTAACCCTAAGTTCCTGCTGTTGTTTTTTGCCTTAAAGGCGCATTAATGTTGTTAATTTTTGCGGCCGCCATGGGGAAACATGACGGCCACAGAGTGGTTTGGATGATCGGGACGCTGACGGTTCGCGTTCCGGGTAAACCATTGCAGTTGCAGGGAGTTGCGACCGGCGCGGCGACTGATGCTCTGCCGGTCGAAACTGTTAGTTGATCTCTCCGCGCTTGCGGATAAAGGCCGGCACATCCAGGTCGTCCTGTTCCACGGCTGTCCGGATGGACTCGGTCATGGTGGCCAGATTGGGGCTTTCGCGCGTCGGGGCCATCATACGCGTGGGAGCACCTGATTGGGCCGTAGCCGCGTGGGCCGCGATCTGGGAACCATGAGGAACATGAGGTATATGGGTAGCATTCACCACTCGGGGAACCGTGGCCGACTGCTGCACCTGATACGCGGAGGCCGTGCGGGCCGTGGAGATGGCCGCTTGCGCCGCGTTGACCGTGCGGTCCTTGCGGGCCGGAACGTCATTCTTGAAGCCGGTGGCAATCACGGTGATCTTTAGATCGTCTTTCATTTTCTCGTCTTGCACCGCGCCAAAGATAATGTTGGCATCTTCATGCGCGGCAGATTGAATAATGGTGGAAGCCTCATTCACCTCCGCCAGCTTGAGTGACGACGAACCGGTAATGTTGATCAGGATTCCCCGCGCTCCGTCGATGGCGCCGGCTTCCAGCAGCGGAGACGAGATAGCAGCCTGCGCCGCATCGGTTGCGCGACGCTCGCCTTTGGCCACGGCCGTTCCCATCACCGCATAGCCCATCCCGGCCATGATGGTTTTCACGTCGGCAAAGTCGCGGTTAATAATGCCGGGAATCGTGATGATGTCAGAAATTCCCTGCACCGCCTGTCGAAGAATATCATCGGCAATCCGGAAGGACTCAAAGAAGCCGGCGTTCTGCGCCACCGCCAGCAGCTTTTCGTTGGGAATCACAATGGTGGTATCGATGCTGTCAATCAGCTCGGCCAGGCCGCGTTCCGCCTGCGCCATGCGACGACGGCCCTCAAACGCAAACGGCTTGGTCACCACCGCCACGGTCAGCGCGCCCATCTCACTGGCCAGTGACGCGATGATCGGCGCAGCGCCTGTGCCGGTACCGCCGCCCAGGCCAGTCGTCACAAACACCATGTCCGCGCCTTCCAGGGCTTCAATAATCTTGTCGGCATCTTCCAGCGCGCCGCGGCGTCCCATTTCAGGGTTTGCGCCCGCACCC
>DASXJO010001009.1:0-2086 GCA_036497385.1 Candidatus Angelobacter sp.
CGGGGAGAGAGGATTTGAACCTCCGACCCCCTGGTCCCGAACCAGGTGCTCTACCAGGCTGAGCCACTCCCCGACGCAGACCACCCAAGCGGACGGTCATGGTAGGCCTCGATTATAGCAGAGTATCGGGGCTCAAACTCATAAACCGCGATCGCTCTTGAAGCAAACGGTGTTGGGAATCAACACCTGATTGCCACAGCTCCTTACTGGCTGCTTATCTCTGGTCACCTTCAAAGCTCAACTTCCCACTGCTGTCTTTTTCCAAGGGAAACGCCACAGTCCATGGCCGATTGTTCGTCAACAGCAGGTATTCACCTGATTGTGGCTCAGTGATTTGTAACCAAGAATATTGATTCGCTGCTTGCGTCTATATGCTTTCACTTGACATCTGCGATCGTGCCGCTGCCCCGGAAAAGCCGGCCACAATAGCAACTGAAGTCGCCGCGCCTAGCGTCTTCGATCGTGCAGATGGCCCACTCGTGGTTAGCGATGGCGCTCACGTCGTTACTAATGCCGTACAAAGCGATGCCAATGGTTCACATTTCGCGGCAGCCGCAGATGCTTCGCGCGTTGCCCCGGACTCACCGCGCATCAGCGGCATTCGATGGCCGGTGCGCATTTCCACGCGGCGTTTGATCATCCTGGCGGCAATCGTTCTGGCAATAAGGATCTTTGTCGGCGAAGCGTCTGTCGTGCCCACGGCATCCATGGAAGGCACCATTCTGGTAGGCGATCATCTATTCATGGACAAGATGCTTTATGGACCGGAGATTCCGTTGGTCCATTGGCGCTTGCCCGTGCTCAAGACCATCCATCGGGGCGATATTATCGTCTTCCGCTACCCTAAAGACGTTACGGAAACTTTCCTCAAGCGCGTGACCGCTCTGGGCGGTGACCGTCTTGAGATAAAGAACGGTGTGCTGTACGTAAATTCTCAGCCGGTCGCGGAGCCATACGCGGTGCATCACTCGCCCATACACAACCCTCTGGAAAGCTGGGGACCAACCGTTGTGCCGCAAGGCAAACTCTTCGTGATGGGTGATAATCGCGACAACTCAAGTGACAGCCGCGATTGGGGTTTTGTCCCAATGAGCAACGTCATCGGCGAGCCGCTGTTTGTCTATTGGTCTTATGACGCGCCCACATCGCGCTGGCTGGATGAGAATCCAGGACACAGGATTTCTTTCTACGCTTCCATCGCAGAAAACTTCTTTTCCAACACCCGCTGGAACCGCACCGGAATGTTGCTCTAGCGAGCGGTCGATCACCATGGGAAATCCAGGGCTTTGGGAATTTGGCCTTTTTGCAATGAAGCTGTTGGAGATCACGCACCGATTTCAACTTTGCGCTTCTGCCTTGATCAGATCCACAACCTGCTTCTGCATTGCCGGATCGGATCCAGATTCTGTAATCCAGTGGACCTCCGGCTCACGGCGAAACCACGTCATCTGCCGCTTGGCATAATTTCTATGGCTCTGTTGTGCCGCAACAATCGCCTGCTCCAGTGAGAGTTCTCCGCGCAGGTGTTGCAGGGCCTGCTTATACCCCAGCGAATTCAGCGGCCATACGGACGAACCGTATCGGTCAATCAGCATGCGGGTTTCTTCCAGCAGACCGGCAGAAAACATTTCTCGCGCTCGCTGGTTGATGCGGGCGTACAGCGCCTCGCGATCAGGGTTGAGGCCGATGCGCAGAATCCTAAAGCCCTCCAGTGCATTGCGGCCCTGCTGCCACAAACCAGTCATGGGGGTTCGCGCGCTGAGGCTTACTTCCAGTGCACGCACCACCTTGGGAACATCATTGGCATGGATGGCTTGCCCCGCAGCAGGATCAATACGGCACAGGAGTTTGTGCAGATATCCAGTGCCACGTTCTGTCGCACGTTCTCGCAGCCGGACGCGGAGTTCTTCTGAGCGCGGCGGACCGGCGAACAAACCTTCCAGCAGCGCGCGCAGGTACAGGCCGGAACCTCCTACAATAATGGGCAAATTCCCTCGAGCAGCAATCTCGGTGATTGCCAGCCGTGCCAGCCGCGAATAATCTCCTGCTGTAACTAACTCCTCCGGACCGGCAACGTCGATCAGAT
>DASXJO010001010.1:0-4403 GCA_036497385.1 Candidatus Angelobacter sp.
GACGAACTCCGCTGCTGGCCTTGTTCCTCTTCTTCTTCTTCCATTCCCATCTGTTCTGGTTTTATCTTTTTTGCAAAACCCTGCATCTTCTTCAGCGTCTGCTGCTCTTCCTTCAGGTTCTGCTGCAGCAGCTTAACTGCCTTGTTGTGGCCCATGTCGCGCGCCAGAGTTATGAGCGAATCGTAAGCATTGATCTCATAGCTTTCGACCTTGGAAGCGGCGCTGATGCTGAAGACATCCAGAATGTCCTCAGCCGGGTCTTCGCTTTTAAACGTTTCCAGTTCTTCCAGCAGCCCTTTCATGCCTTTGCATTCCGTCTGCTGCGGCTGCTCGCCCAGCTGTTCAAAAATCTGCTCCAGGCGTTGCACTTGTTTTTCCGTTTGCGCCTGGTGCGAGGCAAAGGCCTTCTGCAACTGTGGATTGGAGGCTTCTTCAGCCTGTTCGCCCAGGGCGTCTACCAGTTTCCGTTCGGCATCCAGCATGTCTGAAAGATCATGTAAAAAAAGTTCATGTGCAGTTTGCATCGTTCACTCCTCAGTGGTCCGTTTGCAATTAAGATTGCGGCAAGAGAGACCGGGCTGCCTTCGCGCAAACATCAATCCGACTGCTCTCATTGGAAGAGGCAGTAGAATACCCACGGTGGTTCGTATCACGAGAGAAGCTGCCTGATGGCCACTATTAAGCTCTTTCGTCCTGTCGGTCAGGAAGAGCTTGATTTAATCGCGGGTACTGGGTTCAAGTCATTTCCTCCCCGTCTTCCTGAGCAGCCAATCTTCTATCCGGTGTTGACGAAGGAGTATGCCGAGCAGATTGCTAGCGACTGGAATACTAAGGATGAGCGTTCCGGATTTATAGGTTACGTCCTGGAGTTCGATGTTGATGCTGAATACTTAAATCAGTTCGAGGTACGAAAAGTCGGAAGCGGTAAGCACCTGGAATATTGGATACCCGCCGGAGACCTGGATGAATTCAACCGGCACATTCAAGGTGAGATCCGCACCATCAGCAGATTCACCGCGCCGCCGCAGAGATGACCCGCAGCACTTATCTGAAATGATGCCGCTGCTGTGTTTAGCTGGCCTGGCTATTTCAGCTCTTCCATCTGCCGGATGTAGCTCTTGCTGTCAAACTTCTTTGAAGTGCTGCTGAATGACATGTACCGGATCTTGCCGAAGATTGGACGTTCAAACCATGGGCGGTCATGCTTGCCCACAATGGCCCACGCGATTCCGGCATATCCGTTGGGATCGCGACCGTCGAGCTCATATTTGTCATTCAGGTAAACCGCCATCTGGAAGGCCCGCGCCGGAGTCTTGCTCCATTCCAGAATTTTTTTGGCCCAGTACATCCGCATGTAGTTGTGCATAAAGCCGGTCTTCACCATCTGCATTTGCGCGGCATTCCACAGCGGATCATGCGTCTGCGCGTCTTCCAGCTGGCGTTCGCTGTAAATTTTGCGCGGATCGGCAGCGTGTTCGGCCAGGCTTTTATGCGCCCAGGGCGCGCCAGATTCAAAGTTGTCATAGTCGGGATTGAAGCTCACAAAGTTAATCGCCAGCTCGCGTCGGACAATCAGCTGTTCCAGATAGGCTTCTTTTGCCGCATTGGCCGCGTCGGCTTTCTGGACAGCCAGCGCGACGGTGTGCGGACCAATGTGTCCGAAATGCAGATAGGCGGAAAGGCGGCTGGTGCCATCGCGCTCCGGCTTGTTGCGATCAACCGGATAATTTGCCAGGTCGTTCCTGATGAAACTTTTCAGCCGCTTAAGCGCCCGGTCTGTTCCGCCAACAATGTCGCTCACCGGCTGGACGGAACGATCCAGCTTCCATCCTTCAGTGATATCGACATGGGCCGGCAGCGATTTCAGCTGGCGCGGCGGCTTCCACTCGAACTTTGCACGCGCGTTCCCTACCGGCTGGAAAAATTCCGGCAGCAGTCGCCGGATGACCGGCCGCGCCGTATAAGCTCCGTACTGCTCTTTCATCAGCAGCTTGGATGGGACAATCACGTCGGCATCGACGGTCCAGAACGGAATCCGTAGCTGATCGGCTACCTTTGCGCGCCATTGTTCCGGCTCGCGGATGGGATTCTCGTCACCTACGACCAGAGCCGGCCGAACCTGCTCGCAGAACTTCACCAGATGATGATCAGGATAGCGGCGAAGGACAAAGCCGATACCGCGTTTCTTCACGCCATCGGCAATCGCCGGGATTCCCTGATTCAGAAAACGGTAATGCCGCAGGTTGGCGTGCGGATAAAACGGAACTGGAGCAAAAAAGACAACGCATGGCTTCCCTAGCGCGTTTGCCGCCTGCACTGCGACTTCAAGAGCTGGATTATCAAGCGCCCGTTGGGCCCGCTGCATCCAGTAGATCACGCACTGGCCATCCGGGTCGGGTTCGCCCGAACGGCGTACCGTGACACGGGCGTTTGAACGCAGACGATCAACTTCGTCCATCTTTAACAACTATCACGATTACGCCGTTGGAGTCTTTTAGCCCCATGAGCAGAAGCCAGAGCTGCTTCTTCCAGGCCCAGCTGGAACCTGCGCAGCGAACCATTTGCTCATCGGCAGAGAAGAGCTCTTTTATTTCGGCGATTTGTGTTTGAGCGCAGGGAGGAATGCTATTTGTTAGAAATTTTAATCAGCGATTAAGCTATAGACCCATTAGATTTACGGATTCCTTAAATACAAGCGTCAATGTTTACAACAGCTTGGACGATTACTGCCGACGAATTATTAGAAATTCAAAAATTTCCATTTACTTACGCGAGGGACATGTCCTAGAGTACATGAACTAAGTACCGGCGTCGGCCTAGACGGACAGGCCACGCCGGTTAATCAAACTGCTTCTTCTGCAAGCTGCGTCAAGACTATACAGGCGCAACCGAAGGTGCAGTAGCAATAAAGACTATCGAATTTTACCGACGTTCAACCCGGAAGGATGCTGGGGCGGTAAAGGTTGCGGCCTACGCGGTACAAATTTAAAAGCGTCGCAACGGAAAAGAGAACAAAAACAGATGAAGAGCTCTTCTTTGGCTTCCGGCAAAGAAAGCATTCTTGTTGTTGACGACGATCCGAGCGTTCTGCAGTACACCAGGGGCCTGTTGGAAATGGCCCATTATCGGGTAGAAACGGCGTCGTGCGGCACAGAAGCGGTAGGACGGCTTCAGGGTGGCGAAAAGCCAGACCTGATTCTGCTGGACATGTCCATGCCACAGATGGACGGGTTGCGCACAATTGAAGGATGCCGTGCGGCACGCCCGGAGCAGAAGATCGTTGTGCTCTCCTGCGACACAAGTACCAGCATGGTTGTTGAAGCCATCCGCCGGGGAGCCCTGGATTACATTATCAAGCCGTTCTACCTCTCTCACTTGCAAGCCCTCATGGGCCGTTGGCTTCCGCCAAAAGCAAAATGTGCTGAGTCAGCGGGAAGTGATTGTGAGCCCATTGATGGCGAAGTTTTTTTCCTGGCCAGCAGTCCCGCCATGCGGAAGATCCGCAGCCAGGTTACGCAGTTGGCAAAAATTGAGATTCCCGTATTGCTGCTGGGCGAAAGTGGCGTGGGTAAAGAAGTGGTGGCGCGGCTGATACACAAGCTATCTCCACGCGCCAACCGCCCATCCGTGAAGGTAAACTGCGCAGCCATTCCAGCCGATCTGTTGGAAAGCGAGCTGTTCGGCTATGAGACGGGCGCATTCACAGGCGCTACAAAAACCAAGCCAGGGAAATTCGAGCTGTGCGATCACGGCACCATCCTTCTGGATGAAATCGGCGAGATGAGCCCGCTGCTGCAAGCAAAGTTGCTGCACGTCCTGCAAGATGGCCAATTCTCCCGTTTGGGTGGGCGAACAACCCTGACTGCGGATTTCCGCCTGCTCGCCGCCACCAATATCAACATTGAGGAAGCCATAGAGAACGGTACCTTTCGCGAAGACCTCTTCTACCGTCTCAACGCTTTTACGATACGTATTCCTCCCTTGCGCGAGCGGCGGGAGGAAATCGAACATCTGATGCGGCATTTCCTATCTGATTTTTCTTCAAAGTGTAATCAACCGCGGCCGCAACTTTCTCCCCGCTTGATTCAGGCATGCAAACAATACCACTGGCCGGGAAACCTTCGTGAACTGGGTAACTTCGTCAAAAGATTTGTGGTATTTCAGGATGAGGAACAGATGATTTCCGAACTGGAAGAAAAAGGCAGCAACCTTGGCGCCTATGCTGAAGTTCAGCGTAGGGCTATTCATGTGGAAAGTCAGGACAATGACGCTGCAGGGTTAAAGTCGCTGATGAAAGACCTGAAACATTCAGCGGAGATCAAGGTAATAGAAGAGGCTTTAGCCGCGACCAATTGGAATCGCAAGATGGCGGCTCTTCGCCTGAAAATCAGCTGCAAAGCTCT
>DASXJO010001011.1:0-2531 GCA_036497385.1 Candidatus Angelobacter sp.
CTCCGGCAAAAAGGTCCAGCGCGATCTTTCCATGAAAATCGCCCACTACGGTCTGCACCAACTCCTTCACCATGTAGCGGTTGACCTGGAAGAATGATCCGGCGCTCACGCGAAAAGCTTTCTCTCCCACCTGATATGGCAATGCGGTTTCGCCGACGGTATATTTTGGCAGGTGGCTTCCGGAGTCTGCGCCTGAACTCTCCGCAAAGAAAGCGATTCCCTTGATCTCCGGCGCTTTTGCCTGCAACGCCGTAGCAAACTCGCGCATTTCCGGCGCATCGGGCGCGAGATAAATTTCCAGCACCATCTTGGCGTCAGCGTGGTCGACAAAAAATTCAATCTCATTCACGCCGGCGGGCACTTTGCCGGCTTCACCCATCTCCCACACATGACTCAGCACAAGATTAATTGCCACGGAACTGATGGGGCATTGCTTCACCGGCAAAAGCTCATTCGTCCCCATCTTGTAATAGCCAATGGCAAAATCCGGAGTGGTGCGCACTTTCATTCGCGAGCGATTGCGATATCCCCAAGGCTCGCCGGAGTGCGTGATGATTTCGGCCTTCCACTCCAGCTTGCCATTGCGCAGCAGTGTTTCTTTCAGGATGGCGCGCTTGTTTTCCAGTTGCGCGGTATAGCCTGCATGCTGGTAGTGGCAGCCGCCGCAAGTGCCGAAATATGGGCATGGCGGCGCGATTCTGTAGGGCGAAGGCTTGATGATCTGGTCGACGGTGGCGCGGGCGAAGCTGCTTTTCTCCTGGATGATGGTCGCGCTTACTTCTTCGGCAGGCAGCACAAATGGCGTGAAGACCGTCTTGCCTTCAGGAAGCCGGGCGAGGCCGTCGCCGCCGTACACGAGTTTTTCGATGGTCAGGTTCACAAGTAAAAGAGGCTGAGCCGCGGAATCTTCGCTTTTTCAAACAGGCGTTTGTGAATAAATTGCTTTTGCAATTGCTCAATCTGCACGCCGGGCATTTTGCTGCGATACGGCGCAATCTCCCGGTCAGCTTCTGTACGCAGGATGAACAACTCGTTTTCAGGAGTGGTCATGGTCAGGGCGGCAAGAAGTTTTTCTTCCATCACGGTCAGCCGCCTCTCCAGGTCCTCCAATCGTAGAATCGATGCGGTAGCCAGGGTTGAGGCTAAGTCGGTTAGTGTAACAGCACACTCTTCCGCAACCAACGTTACCGCAGTGCCTGCCTTTAGCTGACGCAGCTTTTCAGCATTCCCCACCAAATATTGGACTATTTCTTCGTGCTGCAAGCCTGGATCAGAGCCGGGTTTTTCCGGTTGCGCGCCGACAGCGGCTTCTTTCATTTCTTCCGCAGCGGTAAGCACTGCCTGCGCGCACCAGGCGAGACCATTGATCTTCTGCGTTTTCGATGGCCGCCGCTCAAACTTGTCAAAAGCCTCATCAATGCCGCGCAGGACAGCTTCCAGCGGAATTCCTGCTTCTTTCCATGTGGTCATCAAGGCCCAATCGAGCGTGGAAACAGTCAGAAGCGTTCCCCGGCGCTTACAGAAGTGCTGTTCAATTTCGGTGTAGTAGTTAAAGTAGTTGTCCACAGCAGGGGCCGTCAGGAAGCGGGCTTCTGTTTTTGCGCCGCGTTGTTGCGCTCCCAGATGATGCGGAGTCCGTCCAGAGTAAGCAGATCGTCCACGTTCTTAATGTACTTTGAGTGATCGCCAATCAGGCTGGCAAGGCCTCCGGTCGCCACCACCTTTGTGTCGGGGCCAAGTTCATTGATCAGGCGTTCCAGGATGCCGTCCACCAATCCCAGATAGCCGAAGAACAACCCCGCCTGGATGCTGGCAACAGTGTTAGTGCCAATTACTTTAGAGGGCTTGCGGATATCCACCAGCGGCAAGCGCGCGGTATGGTCATACAGAGCGCGCGCTGAAATTCCGATGCCCGGCGAGATCACTCCGCCAAGATATTCTCCCTTGCGGGAAATCGCGTCAAAGGTGGTTGCAGTGCCCAGATCAACCACGACACAGGGCCCGCCAAACTTTTCAAAGGCGGCCACGCCATTCACAATGCGGTCTGCGCCCACTTCCTGCGGATTCTCGTAAAGCACCGGCATACCGGTCTTGATGCCCGGCTCAACAAACAATGGCTTGAGATGGAAGTAACGTTCGCAGACTTCTCGCAGAGTGGAATCCATGGGAGGCACTACGGATGAAACGATAATGCCGCGAACTTCAGCAACTTCAATATTCCCAATGGCAAACAGGTTGCGGAAGAGTACGCCGTATTCGTCCACGGTGTGCGTCATCACTGTGGCCACGCGCCAATGGGCCATCAGCCGAGCGGCAGTAGGCTTGCCGGCAAAGCCGGGAGCACTGTTCGCATAGACGCCCAGCACCGTGTTGGTATTGCCCACGTCAAGAACCAGGAGCATCTTTCCTCCCAGGCCGGACGCTTCCGGAAATAACGATACGCAAACCGTTGTCTGTGCGCACACGCAGGAAACCGCGAGGATCAAGGCCATCAGTCACGCCGTTGTAACCGCCGTCTTCATTTACGTGGA
>DASXJO010001012.1:0-3943 GCA_036497385.1 Candidatus Angelobacter sp.
GCTTTAGAGAAGCGTTCCGTCTCCAATCTTATCGAGGTTATGGCCGATGAACGCTGGGAGCGATTGGCCGAGCAGCAGGGCGTTGCTTACGCTAAAACCGTCGCGGAGGCGATGAACCTTAAACTCGACATGGATAATCCAACAGACCGCGAGAAATTGCGCCGGGCAGTTCTCGAGCTTGTGGCCGGGAGAAAAATGCCAAAGCAATAAGGCGCTTCCCTCAGTCGTTGACCGCTATTTTCATCACCGGATGAGTTTCCCACGCTGCCGAGCCGGGAAGATGACTTCGCCGGTTTGTTTTTGATGTTTCAGAGAATGACCCACATCGAAGAACGCCCGGCCGGTAACGGTGCTGATAGGCGGATTAGTGATGTTCAGCTTCCTCGCAGAGTTTTTGGAAAGCCGGGTCGCTGCGCAACGGGTCCCAGATTGGATCGAGTTTTAAAAGTACCGGCGTGATGGGCGCTGGGTTATAGAGCCAACCACCATACGGCGTTTGTAACAACCGTGTGAGAGTTGAGATCGCGCGATTATTCTCGCCAATAATCATCTCAACCAACGCCAGGTTCTCTTCGAACCCGGGTCCGGACAGTCGATCTTTGCTACTTGGCACAAGCGTCATTGCACGCTGCGCTTCGTTGAGGGCTGACTCCTTCTCGTCGAGTATTGCGTAAGCCACCGCCAGCGCTGCCGGAACGAATGCGTTGCCTGGTTGATCCTTGCTGAGTGGCTCAAGTGTGTTGCGCGCTTGTTCTGCGGCAGCTTTTGCTGATGCGGTGTCGCCGGCTACGTGCTGGATTAATGCTAGCCCATTCTGCTTCATCGCCTTCTCGATCCCAAAAGCAAAGGGG
The DNA here is from genome assembly GCA_036497385.1 of Candidatus Angelobacter sp. Classification (GTDB taxonomy): domain Bacteria; phylum Acidobacteriota; class Terriglobia; order Terriglobales; family Acidobacteriaceae; genus Angelobacter. The sequence continues at coordinate 852 of DASXJO010001012.1, forward strand.
AGTCGAGCTTGTCGGGCTTGCACGAACCGGATGGCCTCAGTTTGATTTCGTTCAAGTCTGAATTGGGCCAGCTTGATCCGAACAGCCGCATCCGAGTTCGTTTGTGCGTTTACCTGGACCAGTAATTTAGCGGCTTCTTGCAGGTTACCTTCGGCCTGGTAGATGCTGGCTTTTAACGCCACTAAAGATAACTCATCAGGGAGGATATCCAGTGCCCGATCGTAGAGCATTAGCGCTGTGGTGAATTGCCGAAGCGCGGCGTGAGTCCATGCCACTTCAATCAGTAACGCCGTGTTCTGCGGATCGAGAGCGAGGCCCTGCTCCCAGTAGGCAACACTTTCATCCCAAAGTCCCTCGCGTCGGGCAAGTGCGCCAAGGGCGAATAAGACACCGCTATTACCTGGCAACATTTTGCTAACGCGCTCGAAGGTGGTCCTGGCAAGCCCATAATTGCGCAGCACCCAATATTGATAATAACCCACGAAGAGCAGGGTTTCGGGCGAGTTCGGCTGGAGTCTCTGCGCATTTTCCAAAGCCTCTTTGGCTGCATCGCGTCGAGCGGCAGTTGCGTCGCCGCGGTTAAAGTAAAGAAGCGCGTGCGCTCCGGAAAGTCGGGCCCAGGCGAGCGCGAAATTCGGGTCAAGCTGCACGGCCAGCCCATAAAAATCGATGGCTTTAAATAGGGTGTCGCTCGAGTAGTTGCTGCGTGATTCAAAAGCCAGTCCGCGCAAATAGGCATCGTAGGCTTCCGGATTGTTTGTGGGCCTGGCGGCCAACGCTTGCTCCTCACGACCGGTCAGCTTCGCTTGCAACGATTCTGCGATTCTTTTGGCGATCTCGGTCTCGACGCTAAAGATGTCGGTCAACTTTCGATCATAGGTCTCGGCCCAGAGTTGAGAGTCCGTTTGCACATTAACTAACTGAACATTGACTCGGACCTGATCCGCCGCTTTCTGGACGCTACCCTCAAGGATGTGCGCTACACGGAGCTGTTTCGCGATCTCCGAGAGATTGCCAGGCTTGCTTTGATACCGCTGTGTGGAAGTGCGCGAAATGACTTTCAAATCCGCAATCCTGGCCAGGCGCGTCCGGATTTCTTCCTCGATACCATCAGCAAAATAGGCATTACCTGGATCGCTGCTCAGATTCGCAAACGGCAACACGGCAATACTTTTTTCGACGGTTGCTGGAATTGTCGCAGGGGCAGATTGTAAAGCGGTCACAGCTTTGCGCCACGGATGCCGTAGCCAATAACCACCGATTGCAAGCGCACTGATGATTAGACCCACAACGGCGAGCAGCCAGACTCGACGCTTGTTAGCGCGTGAAACGGTGACGACAGTGGACTCGGGAGCCTTCTTAATCGCGCCCCCTTTGATGTCAAAAACCCAGGCGAGCACGAGCGCCACTGGAAAACCGAGCGCAACTGCAGTGATAGCAAGCGGCAAAATCCAGTCCGGAGCGTGGTAAGCGGGCATGACGGTCGCGCTAATCTGGATGACGAGCCAGGCAACTACGGCATAGCCCACCGCGACGCGATAAACCTTCCGTTGTTTCAACTCACTAAAGAATGAGCTCATCCGATGCCCTCACAAACGTGGTGCCGAATATGCAATGCACGACCGTCGAGCTTGCAATGGGGCTACGTCAAATTCTCTACCCGCTCACATTGTGATCTGATTCGCGTTTATGATGCCGCTGCCCATATGATCGAAACGCACGAACATGCGGTTGATTTCAAAGAATGATGAGCGGTTTGTTCGCATCAAATCACGCACGCTATCAAATACGTTTTTTCGGCTTGCTCCCGCCGGGACTCGTCGGTAAAACGCTGCTACGAAATAATTGGGGAAGGCCATTTGAACATGAAGAGACACATCCCAAACATCAATATGGTTCGATCCGCCTGGCGCCGAGTCAAAAAGGACATAAAGGACGCCATAATTCGTGACCTAAGGCCAGTAAAAGACGTCAAAGGTGGCCGCGGTGTTACGGGCGAATCCAAACCCACCACAGGCGGGGGCACGACGGGCACCACACGCGACCACTAATAAGGATAAATGCGGAACGATTGAGTACAATTATCGCCGTGCAGCCTTTTAATGGCTTTTGCCAGGGAAGGCAGGAAATAGATCGCAAGATGCAGTCTAATTATAGTTAGATTTCTATTGATATAGAGATCAACTGTCTTGGATCTTGAAAGTCAAAGGATTGGCCCATTTTGAAACAAGTATCAGTGTGCCGTATTTCGATAAGAGGAGCTTGAGGCCATGGCAAATGAAGAACATCTCAAAATACTCAAGCAGGGTGTAGAGCAGTGGAATAAGTGGCGCGTTTTTAATCCTATTAGGCCGGACTTGGGCGAGGCCCGCCTGAGCGATGCCAACCTGAGCGGTGCCAACCTGTTTGATGCCGACCTGAGCCGTGCCTTCCTGATGGGTGCCGACCTGAACCGTGCCAACCTGAGCTGTGCATACATGCACGGTGCCTACATGCACGGTGCCAAGCTGAGCGGTGCCAACCTGTGGGGTGCCAAGCTGAGCAGTGCCAGCCTGAGCGATGCCAAGCTGAACGGTGCCGAGCTGGGCGCCGCCGAGCTGAGCCATGCCGAGCTGAGCGGTGCCGAGCTGATCGGTGCCAAGCTGAGCAATGCCGACCTACAGGGTGCCAACCTAACCAGGGCTGATCTAACCGACGCCGATTTGAGCCGTACCAATTTGGTGGAAACCAACTTCACCAAAGCCACGATTACCGGCTGTCGCATTTACGGGGCTTCTGCCTGGAACGTCACCCTTGTGGGCACTGCCCAACATAACTTGATCATCACAAAAGACGGTGAACCTGTCGTCACCGTAGATAATCTTGAAGTCGCACAGTTCATCTATCTATTGCTACACAACGAAAAGGTTCGCGACGCTATCGACACTATTGGCAAAAAGGGCGTGCTACTTCTCGGTCGGTTCACCGGCGGCAGGATCGCCGTCCTAGAGCGGCTGCGGGAAGAACTCCGCAAGCGCGATTTCATGCCAATGGTCTTCAATTTTGACAAGCCGGAAACGAAGGACTTCACCGAGACAGTCAGGCTGCTCGCC
>DASXJO010001013.1:0-1716 GCA_036497385.1 Candidatus Angelobacter sp.
AGCCTGCGGTAATAGCCCAGATAGCGCTCCACTGTTCCCGGCTCATAGAGAGAGGTCGCATACTCCACCATCCCCGCAATGCTCTCGCCTGATTGTTGTAATGACAGCGACATGTCAAACTTCGCGACACCGTTGGACCCCGATTTCAGCGGCTCGATCTTGAGGCCCGGCAGCTCCAGCTTGCCCTCCTCTGCGTTCTGCCACGCAAACAGCACCTGGAACAACGGACTATGCGCCAGGCTGCGCACCGGTTGCACCGTCTCTACGATCTGCTCGAAGGGAATGTCCTGATGCTGCTGCGCGGCAATGGCTTGATGCTTCACCCGCTCCAGCACTTCTCCCACCGTCGGCTTACCTGACACATCCACACGTACCACCAGCGTGTTCACAAAGAAGCCGATCAGGTTCTCAATCTCCATGCGTCCGCGATTGGCTACCGGCGTTCCCACCACCACGTCCTGCTGTCCCGACAGCCGCGACAGCATTACCATCCAGCCCGCCAGCAGCGTCATGTACAGCGTCGTCCCATGGCGCGCACTCAACTGCTTCAGTCCCGCTGCCAGTTTTCCTTCCAGCAGCACTCCGGCCAGGGCCCCGGCATAACTTTGCTGTTCCGGACGCGGATGGTCCGCCGGCAACTCCAGCACCTCTGGCGCTCCCGCAAGGTTCTGCTTCCAGTATTCCGCCTGCTGCGCCAGAACTTCTCCTTCTATCCACTTCCGCTGCCACTCCGCATAGTCGGCATACTGCACCGGCAATTCCGGCAGCGGGTCTTTTTCTCTACGCGCAAAAGCTCCGTACAGTGCGCTCAACTCGTTGAACAGCACTCCCATCGACCACGCATCCGACACGATGTGGTGCATGGTGATCAACAGCGCATGTTCTTCCTCGGCCAGCTCAATCAGCCGCCCTCGAATCAGCGGCCCTGCTTCCAGATCAAAGCTTGTCCTCGCCTCCTCTGCAATCAAATTCCCCAGCTCACCCCTGGCATCCCGGCTCCGGCGCAAGTCATGTTCCAGCAGATGGAAACGACTGTCTTCTATCGAGCCTATCCACTGCTGCGGCTCTCTCTCCACCATGACGAAACTTGTACGCAGCGCTTCATGTCTCTCCACCAGCCGATTCAGCGCCCGCTTCAGTGCTTCTTTATCCAGAAGACCGTACAGCTTCACCCCCAGCCCAACGTGATACGCCTCACTCCCTCCCGCCATCTGCGCCAGGAACCATAAGCGTTGTTGCGCAAACGACAGCGGCACATACTCTTCACGTTCTGCACGTATAATGGCAGGCAGTTGGCTCTGCGCCCCTCTCTCCAGTCCACGCACAAATTCATGCAGCACCGGACGCGCAAACAGGTCGCTGATTCCCGTCTCCACTTCCAACGCCTGCCGCAACCGCGCTATCACCCGCACCGCCAGCAATGAATGCCCGCCCAGAGCAAAGAAGTTGTCCTGCCGCCCTACTCGCTCCACCTTCAACACTTCCGCCCACATTCCGGCGACTGCCGTCTCTATCTCCCCTACAGGAGCTTCATATACCCGTTCTCCGTACGCATCTCCTTCCGGCGCCGGCAACGCCTTCCTATCCAGCTTTCCATTCGCCGTCTGCGGCAGTTTCTCCAAACGCACATACGCTGCCGGCACCATGTACTCCGGCAAACTTCCTGCCAGATGCTTCCGCAGCTCTTCCACACCGGTTTCGCTTTTCTGCAGACTA
>DASXJO010001014.1:0-3098 GCA_036497385.1 Candidatus Angelobacter sp.
TCTTCCGGTGCGAACGTCAAACTGCGAGCCATGCCACGGGCACTGCACGGTACAGCCCACCAGCGCGCCATCAGAAAGCGGACCGCCTCGGTGAGTGCAATGATCGCTAAAGGCAAACAGCCCTTCTGAACATCGCCCAACAACCACGCGCTCGGTGCCAACGGTTGCCAGCAGCACCTGGCCATCGCCCAACTCGCTTTGGTTGCAGACCGGCTTGCTCCTGGATTCAATGGTGCGCGTCTTCAATTTGCCTGCGCTGGCATATCGCCGGTCAACCCCAATCTGGTTGCGATAAACCAGCGTGCCGCCCAGCCATCCGGAGACTGCCAGTATCACCACACCGATTCCCATCAGCAGTAGCGTTGCGCCATCCGGCGCTGCTGAAGGTGAACCCAGTCGGTACGCAACATAAATAAAGAGCAGCAGGGTAAGACTGTTCAGCCCGCCATGCAGCAGTCCCCGGTTCTTGGCGCTGGATTCTGGCGGAACGGTGTAGAGAAAATCAATGACTCCCGCCGTTGCGGCCAGCACTGCTCCTACGCAGCCTCCAATCACCGAGTAAAATCCCGCGGCCCAAAGTCCCGTATTCGAACCTCTGGCGCCAAGCAAATCGAAGATGAAACCCGCCACCCACAGTGCGATGGGGAAACCCACCAGCATGGGATGGATTGGATGACTTTGAATGGATGCTTTAGAGCGCATGGCGTTCCCCCTTATCTAGTGGGATACTCTGGCGCTATCCGCAGGATGCCCATGCCCATGCCCTTGCCGATGTAGCTTTTCTGACACTCCGGCTTAAACCGATATAATCCCTGCGTGGGAAATCTCATCGTGCTCGCGATCAGCGGCTAAATCATCCATGCACATCTGGTTCTGGATTGTCTTCAATGCGGCCATTCTTCTCTTGTTATTTCTCGACCTCACGGTCGTAAGCCGCAAACACCGCACCGTTCCCTTCAAACAGGCCTTGCTTATGAGCGCCTTTTGGATCGGTTTAGCGATGGCGTTTGCCGTCTTCGTCCACCAATGGATGGGCGCAACCAAGTCTCTGGAATTCCTGACTGGCTATGTTTTGGAAGAAGCCCTTAGCGTCGATAACTTATTTGTTTTTATCCTTTTATTTGCCTACTTTAAAGTTCCTCCTGAAGAAGAAAAGACGGTGCTGTTCTGGGGGATTATTGGAGCGCTGGTGATGCGCGGGCTCTTCATTGGAGCTGGCGTGGCTCTGGTGCAGCGCTTCCACTGGATTCTGTACATTTTCGGCGTTTTCCTGATCTGGACAGGCATTCAACTGATGCGCGGAGGTGACGAGGAGCAGGATCCTTCCCGCAACATTGTCTTGAAACTTTGCCGGCGCTTTCTGCCGCTCAGCGATAGCTATGAGGGCAAAAGCTTTTTTGTTCGTCGCGAAGGTAGGATATTGGCGACGCCCTTATTCGTGGTCCTTCTGGTGGTTGAGACCACTGACATTCTATTTGCAACCGATTCGATCCCGGCCATCCTGGCTATCACCCGCGACCCATTCATCGTTTACACGTCAAATGTGTTCGCCATTTTGGGCCTTCGTTCCATGTATTTTGCCTTGGCGGGAATGATGAAGCTTTTCCATTACCTGAACTACGGACTGTCCGTAGTCTTGATATTTATTGGGGCCAAGATGCTGTTACCGGAGAGATATCACGTACCCACGTGGGCAGCGCTGGCAGTTGTCGCAGGTGTACTCGGGCTTTCAGTGCTGGCTTCAGTTCTGTTTCCGAAAGCTGAAACGGCTAATTAGCCGGCTAATTCGGAAGAGCGCCAGGCTTGCCCGACATAAGCAATGCGAATTGCTGTTCCGGTGAGAGCCCGGTGGAGTTTCTGCGGCGGGCGTTTCCGATACGATCTTCCGGCAGCATCCCAGCCCGATCCATATCTTCATTGGAAAGCTTCAATTCGCGCAAACCCCAAAACCGCGTGCGTATGGTCTTGTGGTACTCATTAATGTAACTGACCTCGTGCTCGGTAATCATCGCCAGGGCCTTTTCGTAGGCGTCCTGCGGGGAATCGGCAAAAATGACCCGCGTCTTCTTATGGACAATATTCTTGGGATCGCCTTCCAGGGTGACTTCTTCCGTGAGTTCTGCTACGTACCAGCGGTCAACTGTCTGCGATGTATGGGGCATGTTCTTCCTTTTCAACAGTATGCGCGGAGCCCTTGGAACAAACACTTGCCCGGCAGAATTTTTTCAAAACCCCTTTTTAGTGCTAAACACCTAAAAAGATTTGGCGTTACCCTATAAGGGGATGTTAAGAAAGGAAAAAATAGAGGTTTCTGAAAAAATAGTTGAGCTTAATTTTATTTAATTAATTCCCGTTGCTCGGTTTTTGGGGAATTCTCGACGGGCGGGAAAGCCCCCTATAACCACGGAACTAACGCTGGCTGGACAAAAGTAACTTGAGTCGCATCGATCCATCGTGAGACGATACGTCTCATTGGCGTTACTCTCCTTTCTGGTGGGGCCATGGGAAACCATGGCCCTTTGGTTTTCCGAGAGCTTTGTTTCTGTCTAAACAAAACGGACGCCTTTTTCGCCCACAATGGAATGCTTTTTAAACCGTGAGTCATCGTGCTCAGGATAGTCCGTGCGGTAATGGGCTCCGCGGCTCTCCAGCCGGGCCAGTGCGGACCGCGCAATCAGCAGCGCTGCGGTATGGATATTTCTGGCTTCGCAGTTGCGTCGTGACGTCTGGGGCGGCAACTCCTGCGGGGACGTCTGGAGCTGCTGTATTGCTTCCGTGAGGCTCTGGCGCGTACGCACGATTCCAACTTTGTTCCACATAAGCTGCTGGATGCCCTGAATAAATGCCTCTACGTCATTCTTTGCGCCGGTATTTTTTAGCGGCTCCGCTTCTCCCGCCGATGAATGGTGGGCCTGCTTCGCTTCCTTAATCATCGTACTGGCCGCTCTTGCGCCAAAAACCAGACCTTCCAGCAGGGAATTGCTGGCCAGTCTGTTGGCCCCGTGAACGCCCGTGCACGCTGCTTCACCGGCGGCATAAAGTCCCGGCAAGCTGCTGCGCCCGTCAAGATCAGTGCGGATGCCGCCCATCAGATAATG
>DASXJO010001015.1:0-1764 GCA_036497385.1 Candidatus Angelobacter sp.
AGTCAAGGGATATAATGCGCCTCGCTTATCAGTCAGCGCATTCATGTAAATAGCTCCCTTCGAACGCCTTTGGAACAATAACTCTTTTCAACTATTTCAGACTCAGTCTTTTGCGCGCGCGCGTATCCTGTGATACCATCAATAATGGTCTTACTACCTAAGCTATATAGCACGTGGTACCTCTAAAATACATAAATTCATGTGGTAAAACCTTACAAAAGCAGGATAAAAACCCACATGCTAAGAAATCACAATATCCGTCGTGGCGCTGTAAAGGCGCTGGGGTCTCGACGCTGCCCTGCTAGAACTCAACCTTCTAGCCTGGTGATACTTGGCAATTACGGACGCTGGCGGGCCGCTGTTGCAGCCAGCTCCATAGCCTTTGGAACTCCCGATCTGCCTCAGCTCTATAACGCTCGGCAAGCCGGAACTCTGGGAACCGGCCAGTAGATAAAAGCCAGCTGACTATTGTACGCGCATTCTTCTTCTTTGCCGTCGCTGTAGCGAAATCGCGGTACGTTCGCATAGCCTTCGGGGACATAAGTCGTCGTAGTTCCTCCCTTGGCTGGGCTAGGTCGCGGCAGTCGAGGACGAGGTGCGCTGCAGTCTCTGGCGCTTCGCCGCAGAGACACCGGGGTGTGGCTACGTTAGGCACCTTGCGCTCGAACAGGAAGGCGCGGAGCCCGACCTTGCCAGTGCGGATCTGTGTGAGAAGGGAACTCTCGTGTTTGTGGAGGTGCCGGTGCTTCTTCAGGGCATCATATGAAAATAGGGGTCGCGCGGCTGGGGCGGCGTCCCAGCGACTATCCGGCGACTCGCCAGTGTTCCGTGTCCAGCGTCGTTTCCAGTGCACCCACAGAATCTCCTCTGGAGTGGAGTCCTCGGTCCATACCTGGGCCCATGCTGTTCGACCTGTTCCGAACTCGAGTGAGGGGCGCGGTAGTGTCTCTGCAGCGACGCGGCGGCGTCGCTGGCGGCAGTGCTGTAGTCGGGTAGCCACTCTATTACATACAGCCTGTATGAGCTCCCCTTTACCGGTGCGCTCCAATCGCCGCTCAAAGTCAGCAACCCACTTGTTCAGGTAGAGGTCCAGTGGCGGCGTGGCCGTCTCGGCCTCGAGGAATCGGACTGGTGTGGCCCGGTAGGCGCCGGCGACGACCCGGAGGCACTGGGACTGCGTGGTCGCCAGTTTTCTAGCAATCCCCTTAACTCGGTCGGTAGTAGGGTGGTGCCAGACCCCTGCCCCATATGCAATTGCGCTGCGGATCACCTTCGTGTAGATTTCCCTGGCGCATAGTAGGGTACAACCCCACGCGGACGCAGCGAGTCTGGTGAGGGCGAACTGCTGGGTGGCGAACTTCCGTTTTATGGCATTAAGGTGGCCCTTCCACTTGAGCTTGCGGTCAATCCAGACTCCCAGGAACCGGGCCTCTTGGACAGGCTGTATAGTCTGGTTGTCAAGGTGGATAGGCGTTGTCGGCGCAGCGCGGGCGCGGGTGAGGTGGAGGAGCTCGCTCTTTTCAGGGGCAAACTCCATTCCTCTAGTCCGGGACCACTGGCGATACGTCTGCCACGCACCTTCGAGGTGGCTGCAGGACTCTTGGGTGTCCTTACCAAAGGCAAGGAGTCAGTGTAGGCAATAGTGCACGTCACACTAGAAGTGCACTTTTTACACTACGTAGTGCACGCAGTGCGTATTAATCATTTTGTAATTAAGTGAGTGCGTGTGATTATTAAGCACACTGAATTATATCTAGTGCGTAT